>JBGTDB010000251.1:0-11920 GCA_041748515.1 Phycisphaerae bacterium | reverse complement strand
CTGGCCATGCGGTTGGCCCCATGAACGCCTGTGCAGGACACTTCGCCGCAGGCCAGCAGGCCCGGCACGCTGCTGGAGCCGTCGAGCTCGACCGCGACGCCGCCGATCATGTAGTGGGCGCTCGGCCGCACGGGGATCAGGTCGGTGGTGACGTCGATTTTGAAATCGGCGCAAAGCTCTGCGATGTAGGGGAATCGCTTGGCGAAGCCCTTGAGGTGGCGAACGTCGAGAAAGACCGAGTTCGAGCGCGTTTCAGTAAGGTGTTCGTGGATGACGCGGCTGACGATGTCGCGCGGGGCAAGCTCGCCGTCAGGGTGGTACTTGAGCATGAATCGCTCGCCGGCCTTGTCCACCAGGTAGGCCCCTTCGCCGCGGACGGCTTCGGAAATCAGGGCTCGCCCCGCGCCCGCGACGTAGAGCGTCGTGGGGTGGAACTGCATCAGTTCCATGTCCTTGAGGACTGCCCCGGCGCGAAACGCCGCGGCAAAGCCGTCGCCGGTCGCGCCCGAGGGATTGGTGGTTTCGCGCCAGAGCTGTCCGCAGCCGCCGGAGGCGAGCACCGTCTGCGCGGCCCAGATAAGCTGATGGCCGTGCTGCGGATGAAAGGTGACAGCACCGCGACACAGCCGATTCAAACCGGGCGCGGCCCGGTGGCACTCGCCTTCGATGGTCAGCAAGTCGATCAAGAAGCAATTCTCGAAAACGCGAATGCGGGCGCTCTCGTGGACCCGGCGGTGCAGTGTGCGGACTAGTTCGAGTCCGGTCTGATCGCCGCCGGCGTGGACGATGCGATGGACGGAGTGGCCACCTTCACGGGTGCGGGCGAGTCGGTCGTCGCCGGACATTGCCCGGTTTGAACCGGCTCCGCCGCCGGGTGTCGCCCGGCTTGAACCGGTTGCGCCGGTGCGGTCGAACGCAAGGCCCCACTCGATCAGCTCGCGGATACGGGCCGGCCCCTCGCCGACCAGCAACTGCACGGCCTGCGGATCGTTGAGCATGGCCCCGACGCGCATCGTGTCGTCGAAGTGGGTCTGGACGTCTGTTACCTCGTCGATCGCGGCGGCGATGCCGCCCTGGGCGTATCGGGTGGCCGATTCCTCGAAGGCCTGCTTGCACATGAGGATGACGTCGCCGTATTGCGCGGCCTCGATGGCGGCGCGAGCCCCGGCGACGCCGCTGCCAATCACCAGCACGTCGGTCAGCACGTGGCTGATGCGCCGCGAGTCGAAGTCGGTCAGGTATCGACGGGTATCGAGCAGGGCGGCCATGCGTGACATGGTACCCTTGGACGCGGCGTGCGTCATGAATAGTGGCCGGGTGAGCAATCCTGAGACGAAAGTCGGGGAGCGCCTACGGCCTGCGGCCGGGGGAGGCGAGGCAGCGAGCGACGTCCGTGCAGGCATCCATCACACGGAGCACGTTGCCGCCGAGAACCTTGACCAGGTCGTCTTCCTTGTGGCCGCGGCGGAGCAACTCGGCCGTGAGATACGGCAGTTTGCTGCAATCTTCCATGCCCTGTGGAACAGCGAATACGCCGTCGAAGTCCGATCCGATGCCGACGTGATCCGGGCCGACAAGCTTGAGGGCGTGTTCGAAATGATCGGCGAGGATCGACAGGGGGGTGACGTGATTCATAAAGGGCTTCTTTTTGGCTTCGCGGGAAGCGCGAAAGGCCTTGAGCGCCTTGACGTCGATCGGGGGAAACTCCGGGTCGACGAAGGCCGAGGCGAAGTTGATCTGCACCACGCCGCCGGTTTTGGCGACGGCCTGGAATAATTCATCCGAGAGATTCCGTCGATGCGGGGAGACGGCGAAGCAGGATGAGTGGGTGGCGATGATGGGGGCGACGGAGATTTCGAGCACGTCGCGGACGGTTCCTTCGCTGGCGTGCGAGATGTCCACCATCATGCCCAGACGGTTCAGTTCGCGAATCACGTCGTTTCCGAAAGGGGTCAGTCCGCCGTGCAGGGGCATGAGCGGCTCATGGACGCCGGAGGAATCGGCCCAGGTCGTATGGAGGCCGTGCGTAAGGGTCAGGTAGGTCGCCCCGCGCTGGTGGTATTCGCGCAGGTGGTCTAAGGAGTCGTCGATCAGATAGCCGCCTTCCAGGCCGATCAGGATGGCGATCTTGCCGTTGAGGATGGCCTGTCGGACCTCGCCGGCAGTGGTTGCGCAATCAATAAACTCGCCATGGCGCTCAATGGTGGACTCGATTACGTTGATCTGACGGCGCGTGGCGGCCAGACCCGCGCCATGCTCAAGCGGCGGACTGGCGAAAATCGCGAAGAAAACGGCGTCGACGCCGCCCTCGCGAAGGCGCGGGATGTCCACGTGGCCGTCGTCATGGCGCTGGGCCAGGTTCCAATTGGGATCGAGCAGGCGCTGGGTCGTGTCGCAGTGGGTGTCAATCACGATGGCCCGGCGATGCAAGGCCCTGGCTTGTTGGAGTAGATCATCGTGCGTATTCATCTTATTCATCTTAACGGCCGATCGGCCGGCCGGCATCTCCGCAACTCGCTGAAGTCCCGGGTTTTCTGACGCGGTCTATGCCCAATTCTACGCCCCAAGCCTTACGCTTTTGGTCCTACTGTTTGTCCTGGTTACGGAACCGAGACAGGGAATAGCGCAATTCAGGTCAGGTCGGCCTACAAATTCGGCTTCGCTTAACAGTACTGGCGATGCGTTCGGGCGACTGGGTCGGGGAGGATCGTCCGAAAATCTTTGGACGAAATGTGCCCCTGCCGCCGGAAACTGTTGCGCTCGGTAACTGTCGGCGCCACCGTAGGTTAGCACTGATCGGCGTAGCTAATGCCGGTGATTTTCAACGTTGTGAACGGGACTTATCGGAGGTATTCGGAGGCGTGCAGACAAACGGCGAAATCTGCCGACAAACGGACAAGTCGCGTCAGGAGTTCGCGGCGAGGTTTCCAAGTTTGCTCAGGATGAGCCGCATGTCACGATGGTCATCGATAGCTTCACGAGCGGCGGGGAAGTGGCAGCTTCCGGCGCTGGGGCTTTCGCTTGTGGCGTTGCCGCTATCGGTCGCGTTGCTTCGGCCGAATCCGCTGACCATGCCGCTGGACAAGGCCGAGCAGACGCTCGAAACCCTCAACGAGACCGGCGCGTACGATTATGCCCGTCAACTTGGAAGCGCCATCCTGGAGCGGAAGGATTGCACAGGGCCTGTGGCCGCTCCGTTTCACCTGCACCTTGCCCGAGCCCATTATGGGGCGGCCGTGGCCGAGGGTCGCCGGACGGCCAACGCAAGCAAGACCGTTGTTCATCACTTCCGCCAGGCGGCGGCGAACGGGGCGATGCCCACCGCCGACGACCTGGTCAGCCTTGGACACGCCCTCGATTGGGGTGGGCAATACAACTTGGCCCTGGAGTCGTATGAGCAAGCCCTGCAAAATGGATATCGGCATGCGGGAGAACTGCGCAAGCGGATCATTGTTCTGCAACGGGACGAGCTAGGGGCGACGCCGGAAACACTTGATGCGCTGGTTGATGAATTGATGTCCATGACCGGCCCTGCTCGCCCGGAATCCGATTCGTCGGTTTCGATAGACAATTCCGAGCTTTTCATGTGGGCCGTCGAGGAGAAGCTCTTCTTGCTCGACGATCTCGGGCGGCTCCACGAGGCGGATGAACTGCTTACCGAGTTCTCGCGGCAGATCGATGATTCATCCGGCGAAGCCGGGTTTAAGGGGGCGAATGCCCCCGCCGCATTCCATTTTGACTATTTAAGGGCTTGGGTGCTTTATCACACCGGTGCGTACACGGAGGCCGAGGCTGCGCTGCGCGTACTTCGCAACCGACTGGAACCGGAAGATCCACTGAGTGCGAAAGCAGGCTGGCTGCTTGGGCGTGTGGTCTTGTTTGACGATGGACCGCAGCGGCCAATGGAGGCGATTTCTTTTTTCCGGAATGTCCTGGCGCATCACGCGACGGGTCTCTACGCGGTCGCGTGTCGGTTGGGGGCGGCCGAGGCTCTGGCCTACATGCGGCAGGACCGCGAGGCGATCGACCAATATCGGGCGGCGATTGCCGAACTTCCCGCGCTGGAACGCGGAAGGGTCATCAATCGCGGCGCCGTTCGAGCTTCGTTGATGATTCAGGCGGAGAGGCATCGGCAGGGGGGGCATCTGGCCGCGGCGCTGGGCTATGCGGAACTTGCCGCTGGACTCGTTGATTCTTCTCGAACGGAACAGGCGGTTGCGCACTTTCAGCAGCTTGCAATGGTGCAGTCGCAATATGCCCAGGAATTGCGGCGTCAGGCGGCGGATTCGCATCTGCCTCATGATCCGGCCGCGTATCCTGATTCCCCGACGAAGTTCGAACGGATTCAAGCGGAAGTAACGCCCGACTGGCGTGAGATGTTTGTGGCTGCGGCGCGCACGTATAAGCGGCTGGCCGAGTTGGACGTGCATAACGAGCGGCGTTCGACCGAGGCGGCGTGGCTTTCGGCGGAAATGATCGGGCGGGCGGGCAGACGGCAGAAGGCAATCGAACTGTACGAACAGTTCGTCCGCGAGCGACCGCAGAACGCCTTGGTGCCGCGGGCCTTGCTTCGAATCGGACAACTTCACCAATCGGCCGGTCGATTCGCGGAGGCCGTGCAGAGCTACCAGGCGTGCTATCGCCAGTTCCCCAAGACGCTAGACGGGATCCGCACGCTGGTGCCGATGGCCCATGCCTACGTGGCCATGGGGCCGGAGAATCTCGAACTGGCGGAAAAAACATTGAGAATTGTTCTTGAGGAATCGGACGTCTTCACTCCGGAGGCGCCCGAGTTCGGCGATGCCCTTTTTCTTCAGGGAGACGTGCTTGCGCGGCGGGGCGAATTCGAGCGTGCAATCGCGGTGTTGCACGAAGCCATCGATCGTTATCCGTCCGATTCGCGCGTGTGGCGGGCAAGATACCTAGTGGCCGATTGCTATCGCCAAAGCGCGTTGGCCCTGACGCGCGAGGCGTCGGAGGCTCGCTTTGAGGGCGAGATTGACCAGATTCGGACGGAATCCCAGGCGCGATTCGCCTCGGCGCGGTCGCTCTATCGAGAATTAATTGATGAATATGACGCCCGAGGGGTCTCCCGCCTAAGCGAATTGGAGCGAACTTATCTGCGGCACTCGCACCTTTACGAGGCCGATTGCCTTTTCGAGTCGCAGGAATACCGCGAAGCCGCGCGGTTGTACGAGGATGCGGCGGGAATGTTTAAGGATATTCCGGCTAGTCTTTCGGCATACGTGCAGATGATTCATTGCCATGTGTTCCTCGGCGAGCCGCGCCAGGCCCGAACGGCGCTGGCC
Source organism: Phycisphaerae bacterium (assembly GCA_041748515.1). GTDB lineage: Bacteria > Planctomycetota > Phycisphaerae > UBA1845 > UBA1845 > JBGTDB01. The sequence goes on along the minus strand of JBGTDB010000251.1, from coordinate 6,611 downwards.
CGGGCCCGCGTTGTGCTGGATCGCATGGATCCCGAGGCGTTCACTGCGAGCGTTTCCCCGGAGTCCAAGTCGGACTGGGCGCAGTATTTCAACTGGCTTGCCGATGCGGAGCTTTTTTAGGGAATGGCGAATTCTGAAATCGCCGTTCGACCTCACAACTTGTGCGGGCGAGTCTGAACGAGCATGGATGCCAAGAGCAACCCATCACAAACGCTGCACGGTCGGCTTCGCGAGCAGGAGTGCCTGATCGCAAGATTGGAAAGGCTCGGCGTGCGGCAGGATCGGTTGGTTCGCGATGACAACGTCGAGGCCGTTCGATCGCTGCTCACCGAGCGCGAGCGGCTGCTGGAGGAACTTACGGCCGTCATCGAAGCGTGTGCCGAGCTAAGGCGAAGCATCGGGCAACAATCGCCAAAGCTTGGTGAGGAGGAAAACGAGGACTTGTCGGCGTCCAACAAGGTGAGACTGAGAAGGCTCCTGGCCGCGGGCGAGCAGGATTTGCGCGTGTTGTCCGTGAGGAAGAAATCGGCCGGCGACGCACTTCGTGCGTTGCACGACATGCAGTCAGCGCTCATCGCGTATGGCGGATGCGGTCCCCGCCCGTCCGGCTTTGCCGATACGGGGGCGGCGACCGGCGGAGCCGGATCAATCCGGGCGATGCCCGGCGGTTGCGCACTGGACCTGGTCGAGGGAGAACGTTCATGATCGCAACACCACCGGCGGAGCCGGACCAATCCGGGCGATGCCCGGCGACCGTCCGGTCGGGAGAGAGCAAACGGCACGAGCCGGAAGAAGGGACGCATTCCGGCCCGATGTCCGGCGCGGTGGATCCGGATTTCGTGACGATTCTGCAAACCTACAACGACGTGACGGCGCGGCTGAAGCGATCGCACGATACGCTCATGGCGGAGGTCGCTCGGCTTCGCGAGGAAGTTCACGAGAAGAACAAACAACTCGCCCACCGCGAGCGGCTGGCGGCGTTGGGAGAGATGGCCGCGGGCGTGGCCCACGAGATTCGCAATCCGCTGGGCGGCATCGGACTATATTCGTCACTCCTGGAAAGAGATCTGGCAGACCGCCCGGTTCAGTGTGACATCGCCCGGCGGATCAGCGCGGGCGTGCAGAATCTGGAGGCGATCGTACGCGACATTCTGGCCTTTGCCGGAGGGGCGCCGCCGATGATGGAACAGGCGGATGCGCGGACCATCGTCGATTCGGCGCTATCCCAGGTCTCGGCGCGGATCGCGGCAATGGAAACTGAACTATTTGTTGATCCCCAGCTCGCCGGGCTGAGTGTGCTTTGCGATTCCGGGCAGATGGAGCGGGCGATCGCGAATCTCGTGCTGAACGCGATTGATGCAGCCGACCGGCGCGGCCCGTTCAATCCGGGCGTTGCCCAGCGGCGCGGCCGGGTTTGGATACGGTTTCTCGGATTCTCTCAGGGGGAGCGGCCCGCGGACCGGCAGGTGAGAATCTGCGTGGAGGATAACGGACCGGGCATCCCGCAAGAGGTGATTCGGCGCATCTTCAATCCATTCTTCACGACCAAACATCATGGAACAGGTCTGGGTCTGGCCATTGTTAATCGAATTATTGAGGCTCATGGCGGGCACATCTCGGCCGGCGAGAGAGTCGGCGGCGGTGCGTCGTTCGTTCTGAGCCTGCCGGTGGATCCGGCGATTCCAATGACGGGCACGCCGGAGTCGCCGGGTAAATCCGGGCGTAGCCCGGCGGCGCTAGAGCCCGGGCAGGCGGGAGAATGTGGGCCACTTGATGTAGCGGTGGAACAGTCGGAGCGCACCGGGCGGGTTTTGCGACAGCGCGTCGCGCGGCGGATGGGGCGACCGGCTGCGCCGGTCTAATCCGGGCGTTGCCCGGCGGCGGCACCGGTTTAATCCGCGCATGGCCCGGCGGTAAGGGCGGTTTAAAGGACAATTGGACAAACGAGGGCTGCCGCGAGGAAGTACTCGCGCGAGAATCAGGAGGCACGGAGACAGAAGATGGCACGGATCGCCGTAGTAGACGACAAGGAAATTCTTCGCGAATCGCTCGAGACGGCGCTGTCGCGAGAGGATCACGTGGTGACGACCTTCGCCGATCCGGCGGAGGTGCTGGCCGGAATCAAAACGCAGAGCTTCGATCTGATCCTGACGGATCTGAAGATGCCGCAGATGGACGGGCTGACCCTGATTCGCGAGGTCCGGGCGCTCGGTTGCGATGCGCCGATCATCGTCATGACCGCGTTCGCGACGATTTCGACGGCCGTTGAGGCCATGAAACTAGGAGCGTTCGATTACGTGCAGAAACCCTTCGAGGTGGACACGCTGGCGGTGCTCATCGAACGGGCGGTCGAGCACGGGCGGCTTCGGCGCGAGAACGAAGCCCTGCGGACGTCGGTGGAAGACCTGCGGGCCAATCGGGCGCTGATTGGTTCGAGCCCCTCGATGCAGGGTCTGCGACAGCAGCTCGATCGGGTCAGCGCCAGCCACGCCACGGTTTTGATCTGCGGCGAATCGGGTACGGGAAAGGAGCTGGTCGCGTCGTACATCCATCGGAACTCGCCGCGGGCCGACCGGCCGATGCTTTGCCTGAACTGTGCCGCGCTCTCGGCAAACCTGCTGGAGAGTGAACTTTTCGGCCACGAGCGGGGCGCGTTCACGGGCGCCGATCGCACGCGGAAAGGGCGCTTTGAGCTGGCCGACGGAGGGACGCTTTTTCTGGATGAAATCTCCGAGCTGGCCCCGCCGCTACAGGCGAAATTGCTGCGCGTGCTTCAGGAAGGACAGTTTGAGCGGGTGGGCAGCAGCAGCACGCGCACGGCCGACGTGCGCATTATTGCCTCGACCAACCGCGACCTGAACGACTGGGTGGCCCGAAAGCGATTTCGACAGGATCTCTATTTCCGGCTCAATGTTCTGCCCGTGCAGGTTCCGCCGCTTCGCGATCGCACGAGCGACATTCCGGAGCTTGCCCGGCATTTCCTCGAGCGGACGAGTGGATTGCCGAAGTCCATTTCGTCCAGCGCGCTGAAGGTCTTAATGGAGTATTCCTGGCCGGGCAATGTTCGCGAACTGGAAAACCTGTGCTGCCGGGCGGCGACGCTTTGCACCACGGACGTGATCGATGGGGCCCTGGTCGAGCCGTGGCTTCGCGGGCCTACGTCGGTGACCGACGGGTTCGGCGTTCTACGAGAAGGTCGAATGCTGGAAGACATGGAGCGGCAACTTATCGAACGCATGTTGCAGAAATTCGACGGGCATCGGGCCAAGACGGCCAAGACCCTTGGAATGGGCATCCGAACGCTGGGCATGAAGCTCAAGCAATGGCGCGAAGAGGAAGCGGCGGCCGCGGAACGGTCGAATCGGGTCATGGCGACTGCCGGGCGGAGTTAGCGCAAAAGGTGCGCGTCGCGCAGTTGTTGCCGACGCGGAAACGGGCGGCTCCTTGATTTGCAGCCGCGCAGCGGGGGATCTGAACCCGCGGCACGGACTGTGCCTGCTCGCCCCGGCAAAGCCGGTTTAATCCGGGCGATGCCCGGCGGCAAAGCCGGTTCAAACCGAGCGATGCCCAGCGGCGAGGTCGCGGTACTGGATGGTTGAGCAGTCCGCGCGGACAGAGGCCTGCGGCTTTTATTTTGGGCGACAGTCCGGATTCCGCGAAACGGCGCGGCCGGGATTCAGGTGAGTTTATGTTGATTCCTTCGTTGACCGAGCGCGGGGCGATGCCGGCCTTGGTCAAGACCATGGCGTTTGCCGAAGAGCGACTTCGCGTCATTGCGAACAACGTGGCCAACGTGCATACACCGGGCTACCGGGCCAGGAGCCTCGATCCGGCGGGGTTTCAGCAGGCGCTTCGCAAGGCCCTCGTGGAACGAGGCGGCGACTATTCGAAGCCTTTGGTGGTCAACGATCGCCGCGAGGTGCGAACCGATGCTCGCGGCCGGCTTCAGGTGAAGCCGAGCGTTCATCCGGTGCAAAACGTTCTGTTTCACGATGGGACGAACCTGTCGCTTGAACGGCAGATGGCGGACCTGGCGGAGACGACGATGACGCACGAAACGGCGGCGACGCTGCTGCGAACGGGCGTTGATCGCATGCGCTCGGCGATACGAGGAACCGTCAGGTAAGGCCAGAATCTAGAATGGCGAATCTAGAATGACGAATTGTGAAACGCGATATGGGAGAGCAAAGCGCAATGAGGGAATTCGCTTTTCTAAGGAAAGGCAAATGAGCAAAGAGGAACTTTGCCAGGCGGCAGGACAAGAACGGAATGAGCAAAAAATACCTTTGCTCTGCGTTGAGGGGCTTGACGAATGTTTGGAACGTTGGATGTCAGTACGTCGGCATTGACTGCGTATCGCACGCAGTTGGACGTGATCGCCGGCAACATGGCGATGAAGGACGTGACCCGCGACCCGGCCGGAAACCCGGTGCCGTATCGCCGGCGAGTGGCCCTGCTGGAAGCGAACGGCCAGGACCGTGCGCCGGGCGTCCCCCGGTCAAGCCCGGCAACGCCCGGCGGCGTCCGCGTCGCGTCGATCGTCGAGGATCCGACGCCTTTCGGACTGCGCTGGGATCCCGGACACGTGGACGCCCAAAAGGACGGGCCGGAGAAGGGATACGTGCGGGTGTCCAACGTGGACGTTCACACGGAGATGGTCAACGCGATGACCGCGGCCAGAGCCTACGAGGCCAACCTGACCGTCGCGGAGATGTCCAAGCGCATGATCTCAAATGCGCTGATGCTGCTGGCGTAGCCACGGTGCGCGAAAAGCGCCAAAACCTCTAGGGTAGGGCGATGATGCTTGCCGATCCGACGCGAATGAGACTGAAGAGTAAGGGATTATGACCAACCCGATCCAGTTTTCCGGCGTGATTCCGCCGATCATCCCGACCGCAACGAGTGCTCCGGTGGGCGGAGCGTTGCCGGCTGGGGCAAAAGACTTCAAGTCCGTCCTGCTCGACAGTTTGAACGAGGTCAATCGCTTGCAGCAGGAGGCCGACCAGGGGGTTCAAAAACTTCTGACGGGCGAAACGACAAACGTTACCGAAGTCTTTGCCGCGGTGAATAAGGCCGGCGTCGCCTTCGATCTGTTGATGGAAGTGCGAAACAAGCTTTCAGACGCCTACCAGGAAATCCAGCAGATCAGGATGTAAAAGGGACGCCGCGTATTGAATTGCGAACACAGGCTCTGAGAGCCTGATTCGAAGACGAATCGAACGATGGATCGACTGAAAGAAGTGTTGAATGAGATTGCGGCGCGAATGCGCGTGTTGAACACGTCGCAGCGCGTTGCGATCGGGCTATGCGCGGCTCTCGTGGGCGTCTCGCTGCTTTGGCTGATGCGCTGGTCCACCGAGCCGGACATGGTGTCGCTTCTGTCTCACGAGTTTGCCTTTCCCGAGCTGGACACGGCTGAGCAGACGCTCAAGACCAATGGCATTCCTCATCGGGTCTATGGCTCGCGGGTTTACGTTCGTGCCGCCGATCGGCACAACGCCCTGCGAGTGCTGCACACGGCCAGCGCCCTGCCGGAGGGAAGTCTGTACGACATGGCCGCTGCGGTCACCGACCAGAATCCGTTTCTGGCGCCCGAGGCCCGCGATTACGCGCAGAATTACGCCAAAGGCAACGAGCTGGCCAAGATCATTGCGACCTCGCCATTCGTGCGGCAGGCCTCGGTCATACTCAATCCGCGAAGCCGACGGCGAATTGGCGCCGAGTCCGACATGCCGACCGCTTCCGTGGCCGTCACGCTTACTCCAGGCGCGGACATGAACGAGGCAATGGTGGACGGTTTCGCCAAGCTGGTCAGCGGAACGGTCGCCGGGCTGAAGCCGCACAACGTATTCATCACTGACACTGCGACCGGCCGATCGTACAACATTCCGCATCCGGACGACGCCGCCAGCTTCGACGTATTCAGCATGGAGAAAAAGCGCGAGGTGCATCTTCAGTCGAAGGTGCTGGGGTCGCTTGCGTACATTCCCGGCGTGCGGGTGGCCGTATCGGTCGAGGTGGACACGAGCAAGCGCGTCACACACAAAATGAAACACGATTCGGTTCAGCCCCGGCTCGAGACCACGCAATCGAGCGAATCGGGCCAACCCTCCGGGGCGATGGAGCCGGGTGTGCAGGCTAACCTGGGGCAGGCAATCAGCGCGGGGGCCGGCGCTCAGTCGAACATGACCGAGGAGAGCACGGTTGAAAACTTCGCCCCGCAGCTTTCCGAGAAAGAAACGGTCGAACAAATTCCCTTCGCCATCAAAGGCGTGACGGCCGACATCGGCATTCCCCGCAGTTTTATCGCCGGGCTGTACGCGGCGCAGTTTCCCGAGGGGCAGACGCCCGATGATGAGAACCCCGACTTTGTCAAAATCCGGGATGAACAGGTTTCGCGGATCAAGCGAGGCGTCGAGCGCATCGTCATGGCCCGCAATCCGAGGGACGTCGAGGTTCACGTCTTTCCGGACATGGAGTGGAATGCCGACGTCGGAAGCTGGAATCGAACGCCCGGGGCGGCCACGGTGGCCCAAGCCGGGGCGGAGCGTATCGACGCGACGGGGATGATTCGCGGCTACGGCCCGCAGGTGGGCCTGAGCGTTCTCGCC
>JBGTDB010000250.1:0-2267 GCA_041748515.1 Phycisphaerae bacterium | reverse complement strand
TTGGTGACCTTTCTGATCCTTGTCTTCCTGATTGGATATTCAAAGGTCCAGACGGGCCTGATCGATCAGGATATCGATCGTCAGACTGAACGGTCCCTGGCGGAACTCGAAAAAACCCAGGGGCATTTGCTCGACCGCGTGGAGTTGGCCGACCGCATGGAATCCATCCGCAAGGCCGCCGTGTTCAACAAGACCGTCGCGCGATTGCTCGAGGTGATCTGGGCTCCGATTTATTTCCTTGCCTCGTTTCTGCTGATCGCTTCACTCCTGTATGCGGTCGTGGCACTGACCGGGGCCAAGCCGGAATATCACACGCTGATGTCAATCTGTGTGTACGCGGGCTTTATCGAATTGGTGGCCTTTGGCCTGGTTCTGGCGATGCTGGTGGCTTTTCAGACTACGCGAGTGAATACATCGCTGGCCATGCTGGCCGAACCCGGGTCACCGACGGTACTTTCGGCCATCGATCCATTTCGCGTCTGGTTCTGGGTGCTGGTGGCGATGGGGTTGACGGTAACCCGGCAACTGACCCGCCGAATGGCCATTTTGGCCTGCTCGATGTTTTGCGCCATCGCCCTTGGTGTCCGAATGGGATTGGCCTATGTGGCCGGATAATGCAATTTGAATCCTTGCGTCCGATGATTCGTTTCTATCTTGCATGGTTGCCGCTGGACGCAAGCCCACGGCTCGCGAGTGCGTTCGAGAAAGGTAGTTCATGAAGGCGATTTTCACATTGTTGCTGCTCGCGGCAATCAGCGCGGGCGTCTTCGCCATCGGCCATTTCAAGAAGGGCGAGGGCGAACAGTCCATCCTTCACGTGGCCAAGGAAGTACCCCTGACGGTGAATGTGGCCCGGCCGGAGCGTGGCGAGATTATCCGGCTCGTCCAGGCGCCGGGCGACGTCGAAGCGGTCCTGGAAGTCGAGATCAGCTCTGAAATTGTTTCCAAGATTGAGGAGATGCCCGTTGAAGAAGGCGACGTTGTCTCCAGGGGCGACCTGCTGTGCCGACTGGACAATCGTTACTTGCTGGCGGAAATGGAATCGGCCAATGCCCGCATCGCGCAGATCAAATCAGCCATTGTGCAGGCCGAGGCTGAATTGGAGAAAGCGGAAAGGGATCTTGCCCGGCAAATCACGCTCTCGGAGCGCGACGCGACGTCGGACCTCGAACTTCGTGACTACAAGACCGTTCGCGACCGGTTATTCGCGATGCACGAACAGCGCGGGCATGAACTGACCCAGGCGGAGGCGGGCCTGAAGAGAATACAGGAGGACATGGAAAAGACCGTGATCCGGTCTCCAATCGACGGGGTCATTTCCCGCCTAAGCGCTAAACAGGGCGAAGTCGTGGTGACAGGAACCATGAACAACCCCGGCACGGTCATTATGAGCATCAGCGACCTCTCCAAAATGCAGGTACGCACCCGCGTCGACGAGGTTGACGTGCCGCTCGTGCAACCGGGGCAAGCGGCCCGGATTTACTTGCAAGCCGACCCGGATCGGCCCGTCCCCGGGCGGGTGGCTCGAGTCGCCTCTAAGGGATCCAAGCAGGTCGGACGAGACGTTGTCACCTTTGAAACCTTGCTCGAAGTGCTATCGAATGATGAACGGATCAAACCGGCCATGACCGCCAACGTCGAAATCGAAGTGGCCAAGAGCGCCGACGCCCTGACCGTTCCCGTCGAAGCCGTGGTCCATCGAATGCGGAAAGAGCTGCCCGACTCGATTGTCAAGCAGTTCGACGATAAGCAACAGGGGTTGCAGCTTTCGGAACGGGCCCGACAGGCGCAGTACCTCAAAGTCATCTATGTAATGGACGGCGAAGAGGCTCGCGTGCGACTGGTCGAACCGGGCATCGCCGACACCCGACACGTCGAGATTCGCGACGGAATCGCAATAGACGACACGGTCATCGTCGGGCCATATCGCAGCCTGGATCAGCTCAAAGATGGAAAAAAGGTCGCGCTCTCCGAAGACGACAAGAAAAAAGCTAAGGAGGGGGAAGAGTCCAAATTGACCGCCGCGGCACCCGACAACACCAGCGGAAATTCCGAATCCGACGTAGGCGCAGCCGGGTCATCCGACGAAGACGATCAACGCACCGCAACAGCCGGCAAGAAGCCATGAGCCAGCAAGACGTATCTGACAATTACGAACTCATCCGACTCGAGAATCTTGAAAAGATTTATCGCGTCGGAACGGAGCTCGTTCGCGCACTTCGCGGCGTCTCACTGACCATCCGCGAAAACGAATACCTCGCCATCAT
>JBGTDB010000249.1:0-4214 GCA_041748515.1 Phycisphaerae bacterium | reverse complement strand
TCGGGCGCGGTCGCGCTGGCCGCCGGGCAATCGTAGTCAACGATCCCAAGGGAACATTCGATGCTCATTCAACCCAGGAACGAAACGGCCGCCGCGTCGATCGACCTCACGCCGATCATCGACATGGTCTTCCTGTTGCTCATTTTCTTTCTGGTCGCCACGACCTTTCATCAGACCGAGCGAGAATTGAAAATCGCATTGCCGGTGGCCAGCTCCGCCGCGCCGATTTCATCGCTGTTGCAGGAGCTGGTGATCAACGTGGACGTCGAGGGCCGCATCATCGTCGGCGGGCGAATCATTAGCGCGGAGGAATTGCGATCCACTGTGCAGGAGGCCGTGGCCGCCAATCCGGAACAGAAAGTAACCATCCGCGGCGACCGGGGAAGTCTGTACGCGAACATCGTCACCGTGCTGGACATCTGCAAGATTGCGGGCATTCAGGAGCCGTATCTGGATACGGTCCTTGTGAATTAACGAAAACACGATGAAGCGCCTTCTGACCGTCGCCATAGTCGTGCTCGCCCTGGCGGTCGTCGGCGTGGCGATCTGGCGGCTGACACCCATCCGAGAGCGGTTCTACACAGACGCCGATCGGATCAAAGTCCCCGCCGACTTAGCCCCGCTTCGAGACATTCTCTGGCAGCCGCCGACGCGGCTGTTCGACGATTTCAATACCAGCGACGATGACTACGAACCGCGACTCAGCTCGGACGGGCTGACGCTGTTCTTCGTGCGGGGAAAGGCCGGCCACAACGCCGACATCTACTACGCCACCCGAACGGTCCACGGCTGGTCCGAGACTCGCCCGCTTGAGGCGCTCAACTCCGACGCCGACGACCTCGGCCCCGAACCGGCCCATGACGGCACCGCGATTTACTTCTACAGCAACCGCGAGGGCGGTTTCGGCGGCTACGATTTGTGGGTCGCCAGGCGGAAGGCCGACGATGGCGACCCCGCCGGGGCAGTTTATGGCGAGCCGGTCAATCTGGGGCCCGCAGTCAACTCATCCTACAATGACTACGGCCCGGCCCTGACCACCGACGGTTCGCTCCTTTATTTCTCATCGAATCGCCCGCGTCCGGCGGACACGCGCCAACCCGATCCCAACGCCTGGCCCGCCACGCTTCGCGAGGAACTGTTCCATCGTACTTACGACCTGTACGCCGCGCCGATCAACGACCGCGGCATTGGCGAAGCCGTCGCCCTCGATGCCTTGAATACGCCGTTCAACGAGGGGGCTTCGGCCGTCAGTCCATTCGGCGATTTCCTCTATTTCGCCTCCGATCGGCCGGGCGGCGAAGGCGGGTTCGACCTCTATCGTGCCAGACGGCTGCGCGGCGAGTTTTTGCCACCGACCAATCTCGGGGCCGCGGTGAACACCCCGGCCAACGAACTTGACCCGGCCCTGGGCCTGGGCGGTTTTGCGCTCTATTTCAGCTCTGACCGACCTCGATCGGAAGGAAGGGAAGGGGAGCCGACCACGAGCGGGATGGCCGCAACGCCATCCCAAGCCGGCACCGCGAAGTCCGAACCGACCTCCGGGACGGCTTACACGCTTTACCAAACTACGTCGCGCGAGGTCTTCGCCGAAACAGATTCCCAGGCGCGGACACCGATTGACTGGGCGGCATTTTGGGCGACTTTCGGGCCGAACCTGCTCTGGGCCCTGCTCGCCCTGTTGCTCCTGTTGGCCATGCTCGCCCTCTATCGCAAGGCACGCGAGCATAAGCTCAGCCTGCTTGCCCGATGCCTGCTCGCTTCGATGGCCGCACACCTGCTTCTCTTGCTCTTTTTCAATGCCTGGGAGGTGGCCGCCGCTATTTCCGGCGAGTTTCGCCGCGGCACGGTTCGGGTGGTCCTGGCCTCACCGAGTGCGGGCACAGGAATCGCCGATCAGATTCTCGGAAGCCTGACCACGATCGATCCGCCCGTGCCGCAATCGATTGAATTGTCCGTAAGGGCTGAGGCTCAGCCGGAATTAGTGGTCCCCGAAGTCACCCTTGCCCGGATCACGGTGGACCGGGGGCCGGTCGAGTTGGAACAGAATCCGCAAGTCGAATTGAGATTCGCAGACGCCCGGGTGGCCCATGAGGAGGAGTTCGAGCCAACATTCGAGACGTCGCCGCCGACAACTTCCTTACCAATGCAGCCGCGACTCCCGGCGGAAACGCATCGAATAGCATCGACCGAATCGGAAACCGCGCCCCGGGTCTTGCCCGAGCAAACGGCGCCGATGGACCGTCCGAATCCACCGCCGCCCATTCCGGTGCCTGACCTGATGGACGCCAGGCCGCAAACGCAGGTCACGCAGGTGAACCTCGAACATACGATGACTCTAAGCGCAGTTCCTAGAGTCGTCGCCACCGAATCGGCCACACCGGCAAGCGAGCCGATTGCGGATCCGCTGTTTCGCCCGGAAGAAACTGTCATCGCCGGCGCTGACCTGATTGTCCCGGCAGGCCCCGCGGAAACCATGCGTTCCCAGGCCGCGGCCAAGCCGGAAAGTGCCGCCTCCGTCGAAGCCTTTCAGCAGAATTCGATCCGCCATGATAATACCATCGTGGCACTGACCCTCGACCCGACAGTCATGTCGCCGGAATACGCCTCGGAATCGCCAAGGAATACAGCCCTTTTCAGCGACTACTCGCAAAGCGAGCCGCGAACTTCAGTCCGCGCTGACTCTCCCGAGTCAGATTCTCACAAGACCGCAACGCATACTGGCTTCGAAGTTCAGGCTTCGACGATCGCCGACTCGTCCGTGCCTGCCGAGTCATGGGTGGACGACGCCATGCCGGTCGAAGTTGGCTTGCCCGATGCGGCGAATATTGAGTTTGGCGTCGCCTCGCTTCCATTGGGTACGACAGCGCCACCTGCAAACGAAACCAACTCAACAGTGGTCCCGGTCGCCATGGCCCCGTCGCGAGCGGCCTTGGCCCCATCGACTCCGACTCACGCTCAGCTTGTCGCCGAACCTTGGGACAACGCGATGCCGGCGCACTTCGACGTATCCCCAGAGCCGTTTCAACAAAGCGCATTAGTGCTCGCTTCACTCTCCGGCTCAGCGTCCTCGTCGTTGATCCGCGATTTGGAGTTGCCTCAATCGGAGTCGTCGCTCACCGACTTCGAGCCAGATTTTCCGATGGCCCCATTCTCCCCGATGAAACTTCCCGACGAGGAATTGCCGCCTGACCGGCCGTTGATGCATCGTCTCGGCGAGGATCGTCTGGAGCGTGCCCGTGAGATGGGCGGAAGCGAAGAGACCGAAGCGGCCGTCGAGCTGGCCTTGCGCTGGCTGGCCGCCCATCAAAGCTCCGATGGTCGGTGGGACGCCGACGGCTTCGAAGACGGCTGCGGCGAATGCGGCGGGGTGACCAGCATTGCCGCCGACAACGCCCTGACCAGCCTGAGCCTGCTCTGCTTCCTCGGCGCGGGCCACACGCATTCCAAGCCCGGCCCGTATCAGGATACGGTGCGCCGCGGCTTGGAATGGGTCTTGTCGCGCCAGGCGCCTGATGGCAGTCTTCGAGGCGACGAAACCATGTACAGCCACGGCATCGCCGCCATCGCGCTCTCGGAGAGTCTTGCCATGACCGGCGATCGCCGACTAGAAGACCCGGTGCGTCGAGCGGCACGCTTCATCGATCGGGCCCGTAACACGAATGGAGGAGGATGGCGATACGACCCCGGTCAGGCGGGCGATACTTCGGTGCTGGGATGGCAGGTCATGGCACTGAAAAGCGCACAAATGGCCGGGGTCGATGTTCCCGCGTCGGCCCTTCGATCGGCGAAGGATTGGCTCGAACGGGTGCGAGATCGCCGACGGCCGGGGCGATACTCGTACCAGCCCGGACAGCCCGCCACGGCGAGCATGACCGCCGAGGCTATGTTCACCCAGCTACTGCTCGGCCTGACCCCGCGCGATCCGGGAATGAAGGAGTCGGTCGAATTCGTGCTGGAAAACCCGCCCCGCTGGGATAGTGATCCAAATACGTACTATTGGTATTACGCATCGCTGGCCCTGCTCCAGCATCAGGGCCCTCAGTGGGATCAGTGGAACCAGGCCGTCAGCGGCGTCCTTGTCGAAAATCAACGCCGCGACGGCCGTGCGGCCGGAAGCTGGGATCCGATCGGCGAATGGGCCTCGGTCGGCGGAAGGGTCTATCAGACGGCCATTTGCACCCTGATTCTCGAAGTCTATTACCGCTATCTGCCGC
>JBGTDB010000248.1:0-1832 GCA_041748515.1 Phycisphaerae bacterium | reverse complement strand
CCGTCGGGAAGCTCGATGCGCCACCATTCCACAAATTCGGCGCTCTTCGAAGGTTGACCAATCGCGGTCTCGCCGGTCATGCGACGCTCCATCACTTTGAACTCAACGCCGGGCTGCAACGGCTGCTCGAACTGCCGGCCGTAGGCAGGCCCCGGACCCTTGAAAATTGAAACGTCCATCGACAGAATGACGCCCGCCGGTGTGTTCCGATCAATCCACCGATCGACGCCCACCGATGCCCCCGCCGCCGCGGAACCACTCAGCACCACCAGGGCCCCGACCAGGCAACTTGTCCGCGGCCTGAAGTTCCAGATCATCAGAAGCACCCAGCACGAGACATACAACACCGCGGCCGCCAAGGCCCTCTGCCCCGTCGTCGTCTGGTAGTGCCAGAAGAAAACCGCCCGCAAAAACTCCCTCTGGGAAGTGGCGGCGATCGACGTCAGGCGCTTCGATCGGGCGATCGCGAGATTGTCGCGCAACAGGGGATCGTTGGGAATGAGCCGCTCCGCCCGGCGATAGTGCAGCACGGCTCGCCCCAGGTCGCCCGCCTGAAGATAGGCATTGCCGATGTTGTACTCCAACCGGCCATTGATCACTCCGCCGTCGGCCAAGCTCTCTAATTGCCTCGCGGCCGAAAGGAAAAGTCGCTTGGCCCCGTCGGGGTCCTGCTTGCGAGACCGTTGGGCCGCGTCAAAATCGCTGAGCGCCTGCATCATTCGACGGACGGGCTCGCCCTCATCCGAAGGGTTGCCCTCGGCGCTGGCTGAGGCGGCGACAAGCCCTGCCGCGAGAAGCAAGAGTGCGAATTGCGTCGACGTCGGCTTCACCGGCCGTTCCTTTCCAGCCGCCTCATCCACGAAACAACGCGGCTCGAAGCCTGATCGCCCTCAAAGGACCGGCCGCCGCTCGGGGCGAACCGCATCGCGTCGCACTCGGCCAGGAATGTCGCCACCTCCCGCGCCGTCGCCTCGTCGTTTACCCGACCGACGATCAAATCGTGCGCCTCGGCCGGAGTCAACGTGCCGGGTGGCAGGTCAAAACGGTGCGACAGATATTCAGTGAAGGCGTCGGCCAGCGCCTGGGCCCGCGCCTGCGGCGTCGGTTCGCGCATGGCGCGCTCGACTCGAACCCGGCCGGAGCGAAGCGCCTTTCTTCGCCGGGCAAGCCCTCGATCGGATTGATACCGGGCCCGACGGCGTGTGGCTAACAGCGTGGCGACCCAGGTCAAAGGCGGCAGAACCAGCGTCGCATAAAACGGCGCGGGCGATGAAATCCATTCCGCGGACTGATTGGCCAGCAGTTGATGCACATTCACGTAGTTCGGCGAAATGCCTTCACGCAATACGGTAAGCTGCGACGTGCGCTGCTCGGCCCGCAAAGGATCGAACTCGCCGACCGCCGCCAGATCGCCCGACGGCGCATCCACCGTAATCGAAATCGGATCCGTGGATAACGAGATGTACTGTTCTCTCCGCGTGTCGAAATAGGACCAGTGGATAGGCGGAATGGTCTGTTCGCCGACGACCCTTGGGAAAATAGCGCGACGAAAGACCTTCGCGCCCGGGCGTTCAACGTCGCCGGGCAGATCGCCGCCCGCGAAGTCGAACCGGCTGGCCAGTTCCGGCTGACCGCCGAGGTCCGGCCCGCCAATGCCCTCCACCGGCGTTCCTTCGATGGCGATGGTGAGCGTGATCGGCTGACCCAGTTCGACACGCTTCGGTTTGGCCGACGCCTTGATGGTGAATCGCCCGATTGCTCCGGTATAGTCGGCCGGTCGCCCGGCGAGCGGCGGCGCCTTCACCTCGACGGTCGCCGCCTCCGCCCTGGCC
>JBGTDB010000247.1:0-6163 GCA_041748515.1 Phycisphaerae bacterium | reverse complement strand
CGCGACCCGCGAGGCATGTATGGGCGAATCCGGTCGCCTGGCGTGAAGCAAAAACGCGGGCCGCGACCGGCGGCGTGATCCGCTGGATCGTGGTGCTTTCCGGCGTGGCCGCTTCGGTTGCGGTGTTTATCGCTTACAATCAGGGGTTGCTCCTTCGCTCGGAGGTGCCCGAATGGTTGGCCGGGCTGACCATCATCCAGTTCGCTCTTGCACTCATGATCGCCACGAACACAGCCGCCACCTCGATGACCAAGGAGCGCGAGGCCAAAACGATGGACCTACTCTTGTCCACGCCTCTGACCAGCAAGTACATCTTGTGGGGCAAGCTTCGGGGGTTGGTCAGTTTTGCCGCGCCGCTCCTGGTCACGCCGGTCGCGGCGATTCTTATTTTCGGCATCTACGAAGCCTTTCGCGCCGCGTCGCCGGTCGTGGTCTGGCCGGAGGCATCGATCGAGATCGGCGTCCTGATGGTGATTTACATGGCGGTTGCTTGCGTCGTAGGGCTGAAGGTCTCGCTGGTGAGCCGAACGAACGTCATGGCCGTGATGACCAGCGTAGGCATTATCATTCTCGTCGCGGGGATTCTATCGATCATTGGCTTTGCGGTGGTGGACGCCTCAGGCGGGGAGTTTGGGGCGCTGCTGGCCGCGTGTACGCCGTTTACGGCGGTCAGATACCTGGCAAATCCGCAGGAACTCCTCAGCAACATCCCGACGGCCACGCTTGCTCGCGAAGCCCGCATCGCGGCGGCCATCGGGAGCGTGATCGCGGCGCTGGGATGGGGGTTCTTCGCGTATCGACTGTATACCGGCCTGGTCCGCGACTTCGACATGACCGTTCGCAAGCAGACGGGCACGTAAATCGCTTTCCGACTGCGAAACCGGCTTTAGGCAGAGCATTTCCCGCCTTCTTTGCCCCTTGTGACGGGGTAGCCGGCTCCCCAAAATCCGATCCAAGTGTTTTGAGAGTCTAACCGTCGCTGGAAGGGGCGGTTTGATACTTGATCAATCGACCGAGGCAAACAAAGTCTTGGCGTGGTCCGGGTCGCAGGCGAAATCGATCGGCAGCGGCGGGATCGATTCTACCGAGAATTCTCGCCCACCCGCGCCTTCGCGAATAGCCATCCGTAGGCCCGAGGCGGTCAGCTTGCGATAGTTCGTCGAGACCATCAAAACCCCGCCGGGACGCAAGACCGCCGAGCATCCGCGGACCAGGCCGGGCAGGTCCGTGGCGATCGAGAATCCTGATTTCGCGCTTCGTCCGCGGGCGTGGGCAAAACTCGGGGCGTCGATGACGATAACGTCGAATTCGCGGCCCTGCCGCCTGGCCCGCTGAAGGAACTCGGCCGCATCCGACTTAAAGAACTGGTGAGCGGGCGGACCGTCGGGGGCGACCGGCGAGGACATGTCGATGCCGTTAAGTTCAAAGTTGTGCCGGCCCCATTCCAGATGCTTCGGCGAAACATCAACACTTGCGGTAAGCCGCGCTCCCCCGGCCGCCGCCGCGACCGAAAAGCCGCACGTGTACGCGAACAGGTTCAAAACGTCCTTGCCCGCGGAAATCTCGCGAATGCGGCGGCGGTTGTCGCGCTGATCGAGAAACAGGCCCACCGATTGCCCGGCCGAGAGCCGGATGGCAAAGCTCAACCCGTTTTCGCGAATGACAATCTCCCCGGCAATCCGTTTTCCGAGCACCGGCCGATCCTCACGAATTGGGCTTGCTGGACGCGGGCGCAGCCCGCTTAAGCCCGGCGTTGCCGGGCGATCGGATGGCGAAGGCTTGCGAAGGTAACTCCTGGCATAGATGGAACGGGTGCCGAGCATCGCGCGGTACCATCGTGCGATTTCCTCAAGCAATTTGGAATCGGCCAGCTTGTCTTCGTGAACTTGCAGGATAACTGTGTCGGCGAATTTCTCGACGACCAGCCCGCGAAGGCCCTCGGCCCCGCCGGTCAGAAGGCGGTACGAATCGGTCGCGGCGTTCCCCAGCAGTGGCAATCGCCGAACCAGCCCCGCGTGCAGAAAGCGAACAACGTCTCGCTCGCGCGTCAGGTAAACGTGAACGTTCGGAGGTGGATCGCACTGAAAAAAAACGGGCTTGCCCCCCGCCGAAGCCGGAATTAAGCGGGCAACACTCGCCGCAGTCGGGCTAGATCGACCTGTGCTCGTTGTTGAAGACGCGCCCAGGTGGGCGATGCCACCTGAAGACGGGCCTGATGACCGTCCGGGCAGCTTGATCCGCACCCGCGCCAGGTGCAGGAACGTGTTCTCCACGGGCGTCGGCCGAGGCGAATCGTCATTCAAATGATCGCCCAGAACTCGCAGCCTGACCGCACGAAGCTGGGCCCGAAGAACATGGGTCGTGGGAGCGGTGGTCCGGCAGCTTACCAGCGATCGGCGATCCCCGTAATCGACAAGGGACACAGAAGTTTCGGTTGATCGGGCGGGGTCGAGCGTCCGCTTGGCAACAGGCGGTTTCAAGGGGCGCCTTCGATCGGTCGATCGGCCCGAACGGTTCCGCCTGCCGCGTTCCCTGGCTGCTTCCGCCGCAATCGGCCCGCCAATTTGGAGCTGCCTCTCCGCCCGTCCGAGCACGACGGCCAGATACTCTTGCTGGATTCGGCCGTTCTTCCAATCGGCGCGCAGCGCCGCGGCCACCGCCGGCGACTTGGCCAATATGAGCACCCCGGATTCGAATCGGCTGAGCCGATTGACCGGCAGTAAGGGACCATCAGGCGAAGCCGCGTTTAATCGGGCGCTGCCCGCGCTGGACCGAACTTCGTTCAACAGTTCGAGCAGGCCGGACTGAAAATCGGGGTGCGGCTCTGGCTGCCCCCCGGCGACGCCGGGTTTAAGGGGGCTTCGCCCCCCTACATCAATGCCCGCGGGCTTGGACACAACCAACAAATGCTGGTTCTCAAACAGCGTGGGGACGAGCTTGGCGATAAGCGACGGATCGGGCATGGAAGCGGGATTTCAAGGGATTCGAAGTCTATCGTATCAACCAGCGAAACGGGGTCCAACAGTCCGTGAAAAGAAGCATCGTGACTTGGGTGGCACCGGTTTCCAACCGGTGACAACACGGGCTGAAAACCCGTGCCACACCTTTCGCCACAGGCTGCAAATCGGGATGTGCCCCCACAGTGGTGCGATCCCGGACTTGATTATGGCATTGATTGATCGTTTTGTCGCGGCTTACGAAATTCGCGCATCACAGGTCGGCCCGGCGAGCGGTTCGGGTGTTTGTCCCCGCGGATCCGATCCTGCCTTTTCCTCATCAAGTCGGTCGCATTTCACAAACGACAACGCTTTTCGATCCTTTCTAACGCCGGGAAAACGAAGCAGCCGGTTGTGCATGGCCACAAACACGCCGGACGACGCGAGCCGGCAGGCAAGCAGGGCCTCGGTCACGTTCTGCACGGCGTCCGAATCGCGAAACTCGTACGGCCGCATGGCTCCGGTCAGAATAATCGGGATGCGCGGCGAGGGCAGGTCCCGGTGCAGCAGCTCTCCCGTTTCCGCCAGGGTATCGGTTCCGTGGGCGACTACGATGGCGTCGGCATCGTTGGCGGCGATTCGGACGCTGTCGAGAATCAATCGGCGATCCGCCTCGGTCAGATCGAGTGAGTCCTTGTTCAGGATGTGTCGATAGGCGACCTCCAGGTCCGGAAGGCGCAGCGTGCGGATAATCGATTCGACCACCGGCCGCTGGTTGTAAAGACTGCCGGAAGCCTCGTCAAAAGTCTTAGCGATCGTTCCGCCGGTCGTAATGATCGTAATTCGCATATCCAAATACCCGGGGCGGCTTGCCGGTCATTCCCCGGCGCCGGGAGGGGCAAAGATGAGCTTTGCCCTACCTGCCTTCGACGGGAGGACGATGATACGACCGAAGCGGCCAAGCGCCAACAACAGACATCCTGCGCTTAAGAAAGAAGTCCATCCCACGAGCCGTGGCCGATTCGCGTTGAACTGCCGCCAAGATTCCAGTCGAGCGCGGCATAGATTGACACAGGTTGTCCTTGGAGTCCCATTCACCGATCCGCGAGCGCGTTGCACATAGGCAAAGAATCAAGGCCGGTTTGTATAAGAATGGGGATTGAGACATACGTCGAAAAGCGATTTGAAACACCGGGCGGATCCAAACTTCCAATGATTAACCCGCCGATCGTTTCAAACCGCAATGGTCATCGCGGCTGGGGCGAACCCCGGCTCAACGCTTTCCCTTGGGTTTTCCGCGGCGCTGAGTGCGTTGAGCCTTCTGGGCGTCCTCGGCGGCTTTCTGTAGTTTTTCGAGCCAGCCCGGCAGCCGCGGCTTTCCATTGTCCGGGCCTCCTTGAGGCGGGCCCTTGGGTTTCTCCAGAACGCCGGCCTCCTTCTGGGCCTTGATGTGCTTGCGAATGTGGTTCTGCTCTAGCCAGCCGAAAAGCGAACTGAACATGACATAGAGATTCAGACCGGCGGGCATCGGATAGAATATCAGCAGCATCATGATGCTCATCATGGGCATCATCTTTTGCATCATCTCCTGCTGGGCCCGCTGCTGCTCGGACATGTTCGGGTTCGGCTCGGGCTTGGGAATGGTCTTCTGCTGAATGTACATAAAGATCGCAACGAGGATCGGCAGAAGATTGAAGCTGGCGATTTCCCATCCGACGATGGGCACGTGGATCGGGCTGGCGAACGTATAGAGCGCGTCGGGCGCGGTCAAATCATGAATCCAGGTGAAGTGCAGCGGCTCGTGCCGCATCAGGATGTTATTGGCCAGGCTGTAGAAGAGCGCCACCCAGATGGGCATCTGGATGACCATCGGCAGGCAGGTCAGCATCTGCCCGGCCGGGTTGATGCCCTGCTCGCGATAGAGCTTCATCATCTCCTGCTGCAACCGGGCCTTGTCGTTGCCGTACTTCTTCTTCACTTCGTCCATCTTGGGGGCGAAGTCGGCCATTTTCTGCTGAAGCCGGACCATGTTCACCTGCCCCTTTTTCGTGATGGGGTGGAGCATGGCCCGAACGATCAGCACCAGAATGATGATGGCGATGCCGAAATCTCGAACCACAATGTAAAGATGATTCAGCAGCCAGATCATCAACTCGACCAGCCAGTTGAACGTACACCAGCTCAACCCGGCCGCGATCTGAAAATAATAGTTGCGGGATAAATAGGCCTCGACCGTCTTGAACGTGTTGCGATCCTTCTCGCCCAGATAAAGCTCGGTGTGATAGGCGAGCGATCCACCCGGCGGAAGTTCCTGAGCACTGGTGACGAACATGACGGCCACGTCGCGATGGGTGTCTTCCCGACCGTCAAGATCGACGGCCGCAACCTCGGCGATGTACGTCGCGGGAGACTTCCCGCCGGCATCCAGCGGGGCGGCCGTGGCCGTGAAGTAAGTGTTGTCCATCGCCGCCCACGAGAAGCGATCCCTCGGGGCATCGGGGGCATATCGAAACAAGGTGAGTCTGCGACCAACGGACTTGGACACCTCCGCGGGGCTTTTCCGCTGCCCGACGACCGCGCCGGTCGCGTTCTGAACGCCGAAATCGACGGCCTCCGCCGCCCAGTAGCCCTTGCCCCCGGGCACCGAAAGCGGACCGCGATATGTCGCGATTACCCGATGCGGCTTGGCCGACAGATTCTCGACCGTCAACGTGCTCCAGACATCGAGTCGCCCGGCGCCGATGGGCTCCTGCGAAAGTTCAAACGTGCGGGTGAGTCGAAGCTCGGGCGTGCCGTCAATTTGAATTTCGATCCAGAACTTCGCCCGCTGGCCCCTTGCGTCGGGCCCGGCCGGCGTCGAGTCTCCGGCAAAGGGCTCGATTGCTTCGGCGTGCCACCGCTTGTCAGAAAGAACCACGTCGTGGCCGTTGACGTTGATTTTCTCGATGGTAAACGATCGCTCGACGTTTCCGTTGTCGAGCACAACGGGGGAAAGAAGCTCATAGCGCTCCGGCTGCCGAAGCACCGCGGCATGATCGCTCAACCTGACCGACGAAACCGACGCTCCGACGTTCGAGAGCGACAGCTGCATACGATAGGGTGACGGGGACTGACCCTTGAGAAACTCGGGAGCCTCCCCGAGTTCCAACTGGACCGATTGGTCCGCCTCCAAGGCGACATACGCTTCAGCCGGGCCCGCCGCAGCCAGGGGTTCGGTGGTGGCGGTG
>JBGTDB010000246.1:0-2106 GCA_041748515.1 Phycisphaerae bacterium | reverse complement strand
ACGTCTTTGATTTGTCGGGCGCCGATCGGATCGAGACCGGAGGTCGGCTCGTCGAGGATCAGGAATTCGGGATCGTTGATCAGGGCCTGGGCCAGGCCGATTCGGCGGGCCATGCCCTTGCTGTATTCTCCGACGGGCCGTCTGGCCTCGTGACGCAGGCCGACCATGTCCAGCAAGCGGTCGGCGCGGTCCTTGCGAACGCGAGACGGCAATCGAAAGAGCCGGCCGTAGTAGTCGAGCGTTTCGTGAGCCACGAGAAATCGATAAAGGTACGACTCTTCGGGCAGGAACCCGATCCGGCTCTTCACGGAGACGTCGGTCGGGGAGCGGCCGAAGATGGAGATTCGTCCGCGCGTCGGGAAGAGGAGCCCGAGCAGCATTTTGATGGTCGTGGTCTTGCCGGAGCCGTTGGGGCCCAGCAGCCCGAAGATCTGCCCCGGTCTAATCTCGAGGTTGAGATCCTTGACCGCTTCGACCCTGGGCCTGCGCCAGAAATCCCGGAAGGTCTTGCAAAGACCCGCGGTCTGAACCACCGGCAGCATTTGCTCAACCATCAGTGAGACGCCTTCCTCGAAAGTAAACCCATCGGATTGCTTCCAATTTCAGAAGCATTCACGTGTGAGGCTCCGGACTGCGATGTCAGAGAAATCCACGGAACGATCAACCGCCCTCCGGGCCTATGGCGTGCCAGCGCGTGGGCCGCAGGGAACTCGGGTCAAACTCCTTCTCCTGCAATCGCTGCGACTCCTCGTCGCGAGCCTGTTCGGGATCGTAAGGAATCTTCAGCCAGAACCGGGCGCCCGGCGGCCGAAAGACCTTGGTCACGCCGGTGTCGGCCAATAGCAGCTCCCGTGTGCGCTCCCAGAGCCGCTCAATCAGGAGATCGGGGTTGCGCTGATATTCGGGCAGAAGCGTGCGATAGAGCTCCACGTCGCCCTGCATCCGCCCGACGACGACGGACAGGTAACTGCTTGCATCCTTGATGCGCCGGCCGGCTTGACCTTCGACTTCATCCAGGAGCATTTGGTCTCGCTGGACATACAGCTCTTCCAGCCTGGTCTTGTCGGCAGTTTCCGTTCGTTCAAGCAAATCAATCTCGTCGAGCAACGCGACGAGCTTGGTGTGGGCGGCGCCGGCCGCTTCGTTCAATCGCTTGGTTCGCTCCTGCTGGGCGTCCTGAACTTTTCGTTCCTTGGTGTTTTCGGCCCGCTGGGTGTTGTCGAAGGCCTGGCGCACGGGGATGGGCGGGGTGGGCTCGTACATTTCGATGCGCGAAACGGTGATTCCGCTGTCCAGTTCGGCCAACCGTTCGTTGACCCGCAACTGCATTTCGCTCTGCACAGCGTCCATTCTGGTTCGAATGATTTCTTCGGCGGTCAATTCCGACGCGACCAGAATCCCGACGGTTTCGACAGCGGTTTCAATCAACTCCTCGGCGGATTCAAGCGCCTTGCTGCGAATGTTGGTAATGTACTTTCGCACGTCGTCTATCTTGTAGAAC
This sequence comes from Phycisphaerae bacterium, assembly GCA_041748515.1. Taxonomy (GTDB): domain Bacteria; phylum Planctomycetota; class Phycisphaerae; order UBA1845; family UBA1845; genus JBGTDB01. Next base: position 605 of record JBGTDB010000246.1, on the reverse strand, counting down.
ACCTTCCACTGGACGTGTACCAGGCCTGAGTCGGCGGTGAGCAGGGCCCCGTCGAGCGAGGGATTCAGCCCGCCCGATCCGCGGGCAATGAACGAAAGCGGCTTTCCGATTTCGTCGGCGGTTCGATGAAACGTGTGGCTGCTGACAGTCAACTCGTTGCTCTTTTTGGTGGGGAGCGGAACGATTTCATCAATGGGGAAGGGGAAGGCCCAGACCAGCCCGGGCGGATAAACCGTGGGCTGCAACCTGCCCAGGCGCAGGACAACGGCCTCTTCGTGGCCGTCAATCCGGCGGACATTGGAGAATAGATAAAGCACAATGAGAACAATCATGATCAGCTTGAGGACGCCGAAGCTGGCTCGGAGCGCATCGGAGAGCGATTGATTGGCCGCGTCGAGCGGTTCCTCGTTGACCATTAGCTCGCGGTGATCGTGATTGCAAGAATCGTGTTGATGCATGGTCGTCTATCAGTCTTTAATTCGGCCGCGACCGGCCGCACTCGCAATTCCTTGAGTAAAGGACCACTGGGTCAGTCTTTTGGGACCAGGGCCGCGGCGTCCGAACGCGGGTCTGTCGCAGATGCCGGACGAACGCGCCGACGGGAC
>JBGTDB010000245.1:0-3576 GCA_041748515.1 Phycisphaerae bacterium | reverse complement strand
AACCAATACCCGATCCACCGCCCTTCCAAGCTCACGCAACAACCGCAACCACCCGCCAACGCGAAAAACGCCAAAATCCCGGACGCTATTACCCTGGCGGTCGCGGCTCGGGTTGCAACTTCGCCGCCCGTGTATGACGACGCACTTCTCCCCAGCCCGGACAGTTTCAACTCAGGTCCCTGATCCGCCGAAAGAGTTATGGGAACTACCATGAAGCTGAGCATTGTCATTCCGGCCTACAACGAAGAGGAAGCGATCGGCGAAACCATACGCCGAACGCTGTCCGCCCGCAGCGACATCTGCGGGGAATCTCCGGTTGAAAACGTCGAAGTCATCGTAGTCAGCGACGGCTCGACCGATCGCACCGCCGATATCGCCCGGACATTTGAGGATGTGCAGTTAATTGCATTCGAGAAGAATCGCGGCTACGGCGCGGCGATCAAGAAGGGATTTCGCGCCTCAGCCGGCGACGTGGTGGGCTTTCTCGATGCCGACGGCACCTGCGATCCCCGGTTCTTCGGGCGGCTCTGTACCGAATTGATCTCGCGGAACGCCTCAGTTGCGATCGGTTCGCGCATGGGCCCGCAAAGCCGAATGCCGCGCATTCGCCGATTGGGCAATCGCATTTACGCCCTGATTCTCTCGTGTCTGAGCAACCAGGTGGTCACCGATACGGCCAGCGGCATGAGGGTCATTCGCCGCGACGCCCTGCGGCGACTATATCCGCTTCCCGACGGCCTGCACTTCACGCCCGCGATGAGCGCCCGCATCCTGATGGACGACAGCCTGACGATTGTCGAAAGCCCGATGTCTTACGAGGAACGTGTCGGCGAATCAAAGCTGAATGTGCTTCGCGACGGCGTGCGATTCCTGCGGACCATTCTGGAAATGGCCATGCGCTGGCAGCCCGCGCGGATGTTCCTGACGGCCTCGATTGTCTGCTGCCTGATAATGGTCGCCCTGGCCCTCCACCCAACGGAAACGTGGCTCCGCCACGGACATCTGCACGAAGGCATGATCTACCGCTTGCTTCTGTGCTGCTTGTTGGGGGCAATGTCGCTGACTCTTCTTTCGGCCGGCGCGATAAGCCGCCAACTCGATTCGATCTGGAGGTCGCGTGGGAGGCCGACCTTCGCTTCGGTCGTGCTGGAGCGATTGTTTTCCTTCAGGGCGTTCGCGGTGCTAAGTGCGGCGGGGGCGCCGGTGCTGCTCTGGCTCGTCGGGCCGGGGATATGGACGCGGTTGTTTGACGGGCAGATCGATCTGCACTGGTCGCGCGTGGTTCTGGCCGGGCTGGTTGTCTTCGGGCTGGGCCAGATCCTGATTACCGCTCTTATCGCCAACCTGATTCGTTTCCACCTGGAACGCGCGGCGGACGCGCAGCCCGTCGGTCAGATTGTCAGCCAGTCCGTTGGCCAGGTCCGGTCCGTGATTCCCCCCCGCACCGTCTCGACGACTCATGCGAATGAAACGGCGGCGAGTTAGCGCGGAGCGGGTGTCGCGCTTGCCCGGCACTTCCTAATCTGGTACACCCTCGCGACGAACATTGGAACAATCGGCCAACGAGGAGATTATGGAACAAACGCTTATCATCTTGAAACCCGATACCGTGCAGCGCCGGCTGATCGGGCGCATTTTGCAACGATTCGAGGACAAAGGTCTGGCCCTTTCGGCCATGAAGCTGATGCACATTTCGCGCGAGCTGGCCGAACGGCATTATGCTCCGCATAAGGGAAAGCCGTTCTATCCCGGACTGATCGATTACATTACTTCCGGCCCGGTGGTGGTCCTCGTGCTCGAAGGATCGCGATGCATTGAGATTTCGCGGGCGATGATGGGCAAGACGTTCGGGTTCGAAGCCGCCCCGGGAACCATCCGCGGCGATTTTGGGGCCAGCCGCTCATTCAATCTGATTCACGGAAGCGATTCACCCGAATCCGCCGAGACGGAGATCGCCCTGTATTTCACCAAGCAGGAATTGCTCAGATACTCGATCGCCGGAAGTGAATGGGTCTATCCATCCAACGACGCGTAAGCGATTTTCGCGTTAATCTGTTTTCATATTGAATCCAGTGAATCGGCGGATCAGCGAGCGGCGGAACGGGTCTCGGCATCGCCCTGATTCTGCTGTGCCCGCTGTGCCAGCATCGGCCGAAGGCGCTGAAATTCTTCAGCCACCGGGCGATCAAACAGAACGCGACAGATTGCGTCGCCTGTTGCCAGTGCCGCGGCGAAATTCTTCTGTTTGATGCAGCGGCTGAACTGCTCGCGAAGTTCGCGCTCAACCCCGTCGGCGATGGCGTGTAACTGCTCACGCAGGGGGGCCAACTCGTTCGGACCGGCGGTATCCACCAGGGCCGAATACACTGCCTGGCAGGTCATCAAGTCGCCATCCCGAACTGCCCGCCGCCAAAGTGCCAGGAGATTCTTCGTCGCGGCTCCGCCACCAAGCACGTCGCCGTTCGATCCAATCTCGCCCGCAGGTTCTGCTGTGCGAAGACCTTGAAACGGAATCGCTTGATTGGTCGCGTCGCTTGTCGATTCGGCTGCAAGGGACGGCGTGGCGTCGCAGTCGGCCGGGGGATCCTCTTCCATTGTGCGGACCAGTCGCGGGTAAACCGACCGGTTCAGCGTGGCCGCGGCGAGGGCACTGGGGTCGCCGGCTCCGATCGATGCGAGATCGAGATTCCGAACGGCACCGGTTCCGCCCGGCGGCCCATTCGCATCGAGACGACTCGAAAGGAATTCCTCCAGGTGAACCACGTGCCGTGAGATCATTTGCAGTTGTTCGCCGAGCGAATCTGCTTGGGCGCTGACGCGCAGGACGGCATTCAGTACGACCGTTGCGCCCAATGCGCCGCTGACAATCAGGAATCCGAGGAACGTGCCGAGTGGGTCTCCCCGAAGGGCGGAAAGGACGGCTAATGCCAGTCCGATGGCGACATAAAGTGCCGCTACCAGGAACACGGCCCGGCGCGTCTGGCGAATGGATTCGAGGCTGGCTGATCGCGATTTTCTCACGAGGCGATCCTAGCAGAAACTGCCCGAGACTACCAGACGACGGAGGGGCAGTATGTTGCCAGTTGATTCAAGTAGCCCCGGATTCGAGCCACGCTCAGCGAACTATGAATTCAGCACGTCGCTCATGGTGTAGTACCCCGGCGGCCGGGAGACAATCCAGGCCGCGGCGCGGAGGGCTCCGGCGGCGAACGCATTGCGAGAGTGGGCGGTATGCTGGAGTGTTAATGTCTCTCCGGAGCCACTGAGGTGAATTTCGTGGCTGCCGACGTGTTCGCCCATTCGGACGGAGTGGATCCCGATTTCGCCGGGCGTCCGCTCTCCGGTACGGCCGTGGCGGCCAAAGACAGTTTTTGGAGGGGTTGGGGTTGAACTAGAACTGCCTTGCGACGGGGTGGAATCGGCGGATACCTGCTCGTGCGGTCGACCGACGTCCGCCGGGTTCACAGCGCCGGCATCAACCACGTCTGACCCAACGAATTCGGGAGTTGATCCACGGCGGTTTGCGGATTTCCGGGCGTCCTGAATTGCTTCGAGTATTGTCAGAGCCGTTCCACT
>JBGTDB010000244.1:0-2346 GCA_041748515.1 Phycisphaerae bacterium | reverse complement strand
GTGGACGCCACTCGAACGCGACTGCGGGCCACCGTCGGCGAGGGCGGCGCGGACCTTGCGGTGACCACGCATAACGGCGGCATCAAACTCCAGCCAACCGCCGGATAATCGACGTGTTGGTCCGGAACACGGTTAATGAAGCAAATCACGGAAAACAGATTGCACGTATTCAGAGGGGTGTTGACTTTCGGTCTGAACCGCGAGTCGTAACAAGCGATCCATCGGCCGGTGACCGTAGTCGGTGGCACAGTGTGGCACCGCCGCCGGCAACGCCGGGTTATGCGGGGGCGACGCCTCTTGTCGGGCCAACGACAAATCCGCTCCATGCATGGCGCGATATCGAGTGAAAGCGTATCCGCTCACGTCATGCCGCGCATTACCGGACCGGACAGTCGAAATCCCGCTATGCCTTTTAGGGACCATCGGGATTCCCGGACACGGCCGATCGCGCAATATGATCATTCAAGCCATTTCTCGCCCGCCGACCCATTAACCATCGACCCGCGCCGCGGGGTATCGTACGTTCTATGGCAGTGGTCCTGTGCAGAAGTGAGTCTCGGCGTTCGGGCAATGGCCGTTTTAATCCGGATTTGCCGGTAGCCGATATTAAAATGCCTATTCACAGTGCTTCCAGGAAACAGGGATGAACGCGACCTCAGAAATCTGTCCTCTTTCGCAAGACGCATTGGCCGATCTACTAACCCGGCGGCTTGCCCGCGAGGGTCGCGGTTCGTCGGACTGCCGTCGTTCCGCGCCGCGATGGGCCTTCCCGGCAACTGTCGAACTTTGGATTTCGGGAAATGACGGCGAGAGGCACGAGTTCGCCACGTCGATCAACCTCAGTGCGTCGGGCATCGGGCTTCGGGCCGACGAACCGTTGAACCCCGGCACCGTTGTTGGGATTGCCGTTCACGAGCCCGAGATGAGCTTTCACGGCCGCGCCGTCGTTCGCCACTGCACCAACACCAACCGGGGATACTATCTCGCCGGTTTGGAGTTTTTGTTCGACCCGAGGAAGCCGGGTTTAAGGGGGCCTTGTCCCTAATCGGCTGAGTCTTTCCAAACCTCCGTGGTGCCGTCGATCCATTCCTTGCGCGTCACGCGACCGGCGTCGTCGAATTCAATCTTTACGTACAGATGTTGGTTCGGCCGGGAGTAAATCCATAGCCCCGGCAATCGATGGCTCGGTTCGCCGAGCATCGCCACGACATCATCCTGCGTGGTGCTGTGCTGATGGACCTGATTGAAGCTTTCGACGTTTAGACGATCCCTGGAATGGCATCCGAAGCTGCCAACTGTCAGGACACTCAGCGACAAGACAAACAGAATTCGAGCCATGGGCTTCATCTTCAAGCCTCCCGGGGTTCCAAGGGCCATTACTGCCCGCTCCTTCGTCCCGCCCGCAGTTCAAGAACGGCCTCGTCGCTGACATTGCTGCCCAGCGGCGAATTGTAGGTTACCAACAATACGTATCGCTCGGCCGGGGGGACGCGCTCGGGATCAATGCCGAGGCGGAACTCGTACATCTGCGTCACGCGATTCCAGTGGCGCCGCTGATCCTCGGGCCCGGTCAAATCAACGTTCCAGAACTCGAGCCGGCGGCCCTTTCGATCGGCACTGGCCTGTACGAATTCGTAAAGCTCGACCCGGATGTTCCCCACCAACATCACGCACGGACTATCTAGGATGTTCGCCGCCTGAAGCATCAATTCGATGCTGTCCGGCCCGACAAAGCCAGGTTTAGCGGTGTTTTGCCCCCTCGATGAATCCGTCAGGCCGGCCACTCGGGTAAACGGCTCGACGATTGTCAGCCGGATGGGCATGATCATCTCGAGCATTTTGCGATTGGCCGCGTCTTCCCGGGCGGCCGGCGTCGCCGCGCAACCGGTCAAGCCGGCGCAGAAGCCCGCCACGACCATGAGGAGTGTCCGACCAGTGTTGATCCGAATGGTGCTCGTGACCGCGCGTCGGCAATGTTGATTCATCTTTGGCAGTCTATTTTCGATCTCGCCGATTCGTCAAGAACGTTCGCTTTCGCGGTGAATCCGCGGGCGCCTCGACACATCCGACGAATGGAAGGTTGCGAGCTAAAGAATTCCAGCGCCGAAAGCATCATCACCGTCATCATGCACCTCGACAGGGGCGGGCTTGGCGGCCGGGGGCGCAGCCACATTGGACCGGGGTTCTCCGGGCGGCACTGAACGCGGTATCGGCGCGGATTCACGGCGCTGCCCGCCCGAGCCGGAAGCGTCACGTCGCGGCGGGCCGAAAGGCTCTTCTGACGTTTCCGGGTTGACCCGGGCGGTGTCAGCATTGGGTTCAGATTTCTTGAACCCGGCATCGGCG
>JBGTDB010000243.1:0-6016 GCA_041748515.1 Phycisphaerae bacterium | reverse complement strand
GCTGACCAGCCTGGCCCAGAAACTCGATCCCGAGTTTGTCCAGCAGTGGATGTGGTATCCGCAGAAATTCAAGCCATCCACCCGTATGCCGCATCTGTTTCTTCAGGAAAACAGCCTGGCGGACAGCGCCAACCAGTTCGACCCCGACCCTGTCCTGCGAACAAAAACCGAGGCGGCCGCGATGAGCGCCTACCTCTTTGCAGTTTCGCAACAATGGGAGCCGATTCGTCCGCCGGACGGCGTCGAAGGTGACGTTGAACGCGGCCGGCAACTTTTCCGCACCGTCGGCTGCCTGGCGTGCCACTCCAACCTGGCCGAATTCGGGGAGGAATGGATCACCAGAGACCTGGTGCATCGCGAAGGCATCAATTCCGACGTTGCCCTGTACCGCTACAAGGCGATGTCTCAGGAAGATCGCATTCGCTATGCAATGGAGCATTTCGAATCGCACGACGACACATTCCTTGCCCCCGAGGAAGTGACGTTCGACCCCGGCGCGGATTACCATCGGCCAGTCTTCAGTCGCTTTGCCCCGGAACTGTCGGGCATTGGATCAAAGGTCGACGCCGATTGGCTCTACTCCTGGCTGATGGACCCGAGCTACTATTCGCCCGAAACGAAAATGCCCAGCTTGCGCCTGACGCCGGAGGAAGCGGCCGATCTTACGGCCTACCTGATGACACTGAAGAACGACGAGTTCGTTCAAGAGAAGTTCGCGCTGGACAAGGCCGCGACGGATATGGCCGACGGCCTCGTGTTTACGTTGCTGTCCGCGTTGCGATCCGAGCGACGCAGCCGGGCCATCATGGAAGATGAGAATGATGAGCTAACCAACATGCTTGTTTCGATGTTGGAAAAATCCAGAGCCATTGGCGGCAAAAAAGCCGCCCAAGACTTGATTGGCGCCATGTCCAAGGAGGAAAAAAGGCTCGCTTACCTTGGCAACAAGATGATCGGGCACTACGGCTGTTACGCCTGCCATAAGATTCCAGGCTTCGAAGATACGACGCCCCCGGGCACGGACCTGACGCTATGGGCGGAAAAGCCGATTACACAACTCGATTTCGCATTCTTCGATTACGCTTTCCACGACATGCATAAAAAGAAGGACGAAGTCTTCGGCTTCGTCTATCGGCCCGAGCATAAAGACCTGAACGATCGTTCGCCGCTTCCCGAACGCACGCGAGAACAGATCACCCACACGCACGCGGGATTTGCCAAGCACAAGATGCTCAACCCGCGCATTTGGGACCGCGAGAAAATCAAGAAGCCTTATGACAAGCTCAAGATGCCGAATTATTACTTCACGGAGGCCGAGGCGGATGCCCTGACCACGTACATGCTTTCGCGCATTCCGCCGCGCGTGGCCGACAGCCTGAAAGTCGATTACGAGAACGACTTGCGCGGGCCGATCGCCAAAGGCCGTACGCTGACCCGCGAACTGAATTGTATTGGCTGCCACCAGATCGAAGACAACGCGCCAATTGTGCATCAGCACTTCCGACGAGAGATCGCCGGCCGTCTGGTATTCGACATCACCAATGCCCCGCCACTCCTTTGGGGGCAGGGAGCCAAGGTTCAACACAATTGGATGCATAGGTTTCTTCACCAGGTCGAGCCCTTGCGCCCCTGGCTGCAAATCCGAATGCCCAGCTACGACCTGACGGACGAGCAGGCTACAACACTCGTTGAGTACTTCGCCGCGCTTAGCCAGGACGACTCGCAACAATTGACTGAATGGATGACCCAGGTCAAGGAGCACAGGAGAAGCGAGGCATCAAGGGAACTGGGTATTCCAATTGCCGATGTGACCGAAGAACAGCTTCGCGAATTCGCAAAAGATTGGTTCCAGCAGGATTCTTTCCGGCGCCACGCGGCCAACCTCAGTCGCTGGGCCGTCGAACGGCAATTGGTCCGCGAGGGCGATGTAGACCCGCTCGCGCTCGGGCCGGATCGCCTGGAACGCGGGTTCGAACAGGTTTGGGACCGAACCGAATTCCTGAAGCAGCTTTACGACGTGGAGTACCCCTTCGTCCAGCCACCTTCACCCCTGTCGCCGGAGCCGCGTTACGAACTGGGTTTCTCGTTCATCAAGGACATGGGTTGCCTGCAATGTCACGTTTTGGGACCGATGCTGCCCGGCCCGGCCAAGACCACGGACGACTTCGTTCAGGTTTACCGGCTCGACGCAGTCCGGGGCGAGGGATCCCAGGCCGTGGCTGTGCTTAATGGCAAGCCCTACCCGGTGGGCTCAGTCATCGACGGCCACACTCTTATCAGTGCCGAAGACCTCATTCACGGGTCAGGCGATCGTGAAACCAAGGCCATCGTCGAGGGGCCAGGTCCCTCCGGAGATCTGGAACGGATCTTGCTGGTCGCTCCCAGTGCGCCAAATCTGGGCCTGACTTACGAGCGGCTTCGCCCTCGATGGGTGCATGACTGGATGCTGAATCCGCAGCTTATTCAGCCGGGAACGAAAATGCCTCAGAACTTCGGTGGCGGAAGGAGCCCGTTTGAGGACGATCCCAAATATCCCGGAGAAGGCGAGGACCACATTCAGCTTCTGGTGGACTTCATGTACGATGCGGGCGCCAAAAGAGATCGGGCGCCTTTGCCCAAGCTGATGGCCCCCAGCGAGGACGAGGCGTTTGAAGAGGATGATTTTTTTGAGGATTAACCGGCCGATTGTAGTCGGCTCGGATTGGGCATCGGATGCAATGGCGGAGTCGTCGGGCTTGCTCTTGGCGCGTCCATCGCGTACAAGCCATCCGGCTCAAGTCGCGCGGCAATACACCTAAGGAGTGATGCCATGAAGAACAGCAAATGGATCGGTTTAGCAGCGGTTGCGGGTTTCGTGCTTTCAACGGGTTCGGCGTTTGGCCAGGACAACGGCGTTTTCAAAGGCAAGGTCGTGTTCAAGGGCAACGCCGACAACTACAAGCGTACCCTCCTGGATACCAACCGTGACCCCAACTGCAAAAAGAGCAAGGCACGGATCGGTAGCTACGATGTTATCTTGAACACGAAAACCGACCCAATCACGATCCGCAACGTGATTGTTCACGTGAAGGACGGCCTCGGGGACCGGACTTTCCCCGTTCCGAATGAGAAAGTGATTCTCACGCAGGTCGGTTGCGAGTATGAGCCCCACGTGATGGCGCTGATGGAGGGCCAGATCCTTCAGGTTCTCAATGGCGACGAGACCAATCACAACATCCACTTTCAACCCCAGAAAAACGAAGCGTACAACTTCACCCAGCCGCGAAAAGACACGGAAGTCGGCCGCGAGCTGAAACTTGTCGCCGAGCCGACCCCGTTCAAGGTCAAGTGCGACGTGCATCCCTGGATGGGCGCGTACATCGGCGTGTTCAAGCACCCGTTTTTCGCCGTGACCGGCGACGACGGAACGTTTGAGATCAAGGGTCTGCCGCCCGGCAAGTACTCCATCGTTGCCTGGCACGAGTCCTTCGGCGAACAGAAAATGGATGTCGAAATCGCCTCCGGTGCCGCCGTCGAGAAAGATTTCACGTTTGAACCCAAGTAGAAGGTTTGACATCTTTCAGGAGGAACTTCGCGGCGTGTTTTCCCGCCGAAGAATCCAAGAAATCAACGGGGTTCCTGGAGGATTGCGATGAACTCGAGATGTTGTGGCATCTGGATCGTCACGGCTTGGCTTGTGCCTCTTACGCTGGTTTTGCCCGTTGCGGCCCAGGAAAACGCGACGCTCAAGGGGAAGGTCGTGTTTAAGGGCGACACAAAGAAGTTTGGGCGCAATAAGTTGGACACGGCCAAAGACCCGAACTGTAAAGTCAATCAGGGAAAAAGGGGCATCGGCTCGTACGAAGTCATCATCAACCGTACCGATCCTCCGACCTTGCAAAATGTCGTGGTTTCCATCCGAGCTGGGCTGGGAGACCGAGAGTTTCCGGTTCCCAATCAGGAAGTGCGGCTCGATCAAGTTGGGTGCGAATATGTTCCGCATGTGGTTGCGCTCATGGAAGGTCAGGCGCTTCGGGTAACCAACAGCGATCCCACCAATCACAATGTCAACATTCAGCCCCGCGTAAACCCGCCCGAGAACTTTTCGCAGCCACGGCCGGAACCGGTCGGCAAGGTGTTGAAATTCAAAACCGAGGAAGTTCCCATCAAGGTGAAATGCGACGTGCATCTTGGATGGGCGCCTGGATAGCCGTTTTCAAACACCCTTATTTCGTGGTGACCGGACGGGATGGGACTTTTGAACTCAGTGGATTGCCCCCCGGAAAATTCACCGTCGCCGCCTGGCATGAGAAATTTGGGTCGCAGACGATGGAGGTCGAGGTTGAAAGTGGCGCAACCCTTGAGAAAAACTTTATTTTCGAACCGAAAGAGGAGGAATGACCGACGCCGGACCTGTGGGCCGACCCCTACTGAGTGGCACGGTCTGAGTTCGGCTTTGGCATCGAATGAATCGCAATCTGAGAATCGGGTTGGCGTTACGAATTTTGATTATAGAATAGTTGTCGGCATTCTGTTGTAATGGCGCGGTTGTTGATTAGGCGTGCGGTTTCCACGAGTTCAGGAATAAGGATGCACCAAAGCGCTAGCGGCTCAGGTCGTTGTGCGGCTTCCGGATCCGTAGTGCGAGTTGGGAGGAGTCCATTGGTTCGACATCGCGTTGCGGCCCTTGCGCTGCTCGTTGGCGTTGCTCTTGCGCTCTTTGGGTCTGCTGCGCCGGCCTGGGCCCAGGCGGATGCACCGGTTGATACCGGCGTTCAGATCGATGGGACGTACGGCCCGTTTCTTCCGACGGACGTTTCCGAGCACGGTTATCAGATCGATCGCCTGATCCACTGGCTTCACGCATTCATGGCCGTCCTCTTTGTCGGGTGGGGCATCTTTTTTGTGTGCTGTCTGGTGCGGTTTCGCCAGCGGGCCGGACAACGTGCGAACTGCGAGCCGATCAAGGCCAAACCATCGAAGTATTCGGAAATCGGCGTGGCCATCTTCGAGGCAGTTCTGTTGATCGGGTTTTCCATGCCGGTCTGGGCGAGCCTCAAGACTGATCTGCCCGAGCCGGAAGACAACCCGACCCGGGTCCGAGTCATGGCCGAGCAGTTCGCCTGGAACTTCCACTATCCCGGACCGGACGGAATATTCGGCCGGACGGCCCCGGAGTTTGTCAATCTGGCGACGAATCCGCTGGGCTTGGATCCAGGCGATGCGGCGGGCGAGGACGACATTTACTCGGTGGAGATGCACATACCAAACGACGTGCCGGTACTTGCCGAGTTGACTTCCCGAGATGTCATTCACAGCTTCTTCATTCCGGTGATGCGAATCAAGCAGGACACCATCCCCGGGATGCAAATACCGGTCTGGTTCAAGCCCAAGAAGGAGGGCGTTTACGAGATTGCCTGCGCCCAGCTTTGCGGCAACAACCATTATTCCATGCGGGCCCTTTTGCACATTCGGTCACAGGAAGCCTACGAGGCCTGGCTTGAAGAGAAGACCGCGCCTCCGGAGCTATTTGACGAGGACGACTTATAGATGACCCAAGCACATTCGGCTACCGCCGCGCACGATCATAGCCACGACCACGGGCACGACCTCCCGTTCTGGCGGAAGTACATCTTCTCGGTGGACCACAAGGTCATCGGGATTCAGTACATGATCACGGCTCTCGTGTTTCTGTTCTTTGGCTTCTCGTTGATTATGCTCATGCGTTATCAGCTTGCTTATCCGGGCACGCCCATACCGGTGTTCGGGAAGCTGTTCGCCTCGCTATTCGGGGCGGACTGGGCGGCAACGTACATGCCGGGCGGAGTGATGTCGCCTGATCTTTACAATTCGTTCGGTGCGATGCACGGCACCATCATGGTGTTTCTCGGCATTGTGCCCATCGTGGTTGGCGGGTTCGGCAATTATGTCATGCCCCTTCAAATCGGCGCGGCCGACATGGCCTTCCCCAAGCTCAATATGATGAGCTACTGGGTCTATTTCGTCGGCGGCATCGTGATGCTTGTCGGCTTCTTTG
>JBGTDB010000242.1:0-14318 GCA_041748515.1 Phycisphaerae bacterium | reverse complement strand
CGCGGAATAATCCACCAGGTTGTTGATATCGCGAGGCGGACTGCCCCAGCCCTCGATCTCCGCCTTGATCTCATCCATCGTGTCCACCCGAAAGCCGAGCGTTTCCTTGTTGAAAATGTGCGTGTCGGAATATCGCGTGGGATAGTTCACCAGGTGCCCGGCCTTGGCCGCGGGCTTGTACGACTTGTCATCGAACAGGTCCAGCGGATAGTTCCACGTCACTCCCCCGTCAACGAGCAGGTCGCCCAGCCGTCGCACCGCGGCGAAGAAAAATGGAATGCTCATCGAAATACGAACCGCGTCGGCAATCGGAACATCCGGCGTCGACTTCGCCGAAAACACCGACTCGAGCTGCGCCGATAGGTTCGTACCGACAACAAACAGCTCCTTGAATCGACCTTGCTTTGTGGCCTTTTCTTCCAGCCCCGCGAACGTGATGTCCGCGTCGCCGATAAGCGAATATAGCTGGCGGCGCATCCAGTGCGAAAACGCATCCCCCTTGTACCACCCGAAATCCTTGAGCAGCCGGCGCACGTCGCGCGACAGTCCAAAACTGTCGTCCATGAACTTCGTGAACCGGGTGTTGGCCAGAATTTCTTCCAACTGCCGACTGTCAGCTCCCGCGGCAACCAGCGCCGCAGTAATCGCCCCCGCCGACGCCCCAGCCACGCGCGTCGTTTCAGTCAGAATCCCCTCCTCTTCCAGAACCTTCACCGCGCCCGCGTAGGCGATGCCTTTCACGCCGCCGCCCTCAAACACCAGATTGCGAAATTGACCCATGGTCCCGTCTCCTTTTGCGCAGCCGTCGGCGGGAACAAGGATCGATACTCCTCGAACCAGCGCCGCCGATCGGATGTCGCCGCGGACTAAAGATGAGAAATAGAGACGGCGCGCTCCCGACATGTAAGGGCCGACCGATCAGACCGACGCAGACAGAGAATGAACTGACGCGGATAGGGTCGAAATCTGCCTATTTTTCAAAGGCGAAATGAAATGGGCAAAAGCAGCCAGCCCCAAACGGAGTGAACGGCAAAAACCAGGGCCAGAAAGCTCGCCGTTGCATATTGGGCCTCTATGGCCCCGGCCTGGTTCCATAGTATGAGCCCGGCCGCACTGCCCGCCGCGGCAACGATCAGGGCGAATGACGCCAGCCGTGTAAGGCGACGCCGGCGAAGCCGGTTTAAACCGGGCAACGCCCGGCCGCCCCGGCCTATCGCCATGCCCAGGAATAAAAACGCCAGTGCCAGACCTCCCATGCCGTAGCGAAACGGCTTCACCGGAAAGCCTGTCGAGTACTGCGTCCAGTAGTAGAGCCCCGCGGCAGCCAATCCGAGAAACAGTGCCAGGCTGATGACGCCGCTGCCAACGCGTATAACGCGGCCATCAACTGCGGAAAGGCAAGCCCCGGCCGCAAGGCCCAACGCACAAAAGCCGATCGTGGCCAGCGTCAGCCACGAATAGCCTACGGCGCCGATGACCGCCGTGGCCTTCTCGCCGGTCCACCGCTGCGTCGCCGGCGAAGCCGGATTGAACCGGGCATCGCCCGGCGGCAAACCCGGGTTAGACCGGGCATCGCCCGGCGGCGAAATGCGAAACATGACTTCGGCCGCCTTACCCAGATCCGGTTCTTCGGCCGCATCGCCTTCGCTAGGAATCTGAACGCCGGAATGCATGATCGGCGTTTTGAGCATGAAGGTCATGAAGATGAACGGATCGACCTTCCACCAGGTTCCGTAATACATCGCTCCGCAGACCGCCAGGCTCAGCATACCGACAAGCAGCGAAGCGGCCCGTCCGGTCGTTCGCATGGTACGAACGTGCTCCGCCCCGCCCTTTCGGCGCCGCGAACCGTCAAACACCACGGAAACATTGATGGGACCGGACATGCCGTTTGTAGGTTGATTGCACCGAAAACCTGCCGTCAAGACGGCTATCAGCCGTTACCGTTGGCCGGCCATTGGCGCGGCCCGACGCTGGTCAGGTGCCCCTCCGTGTTGATCGGGAACCTCTGGAAATACTCGTACACGCTATCCACCGAGACCGCCTCGACGGCGGCCAGCATCTGATCGACCGTTCGCGGCGAGCCGTGATACTCCAGGTCGTCCACCAGTTGCGTCAGGCGATAATACGGAGCCTCGCCCTCGACCGCGAGCGATGTTCGTCTCTTATTCTTAACACGATCGACCTCGTGCGCCGCAACCCGCTGCGTACAGACCCGATTCGCTTCGTTTCGCAGCGCATCAACCAGGGCTTCGGCATTCTCCGGTTCGCAGCTCCCATAAAGGATCATCACGCCGCAATCGGTGTATTCCAGGTGATGCGCCCCGGCACGCGGGGCAATACCTTTTTGTACAATTTCCCAGAAAAACCGGGAGTTTTCGCCGCCGAGAATAGTCGCCGCGGCGGCCGATGTCTCGGCCAAGGTGTCCGAACCTCCCACCGACGGGAAAGTCAGGGCCACTACCTGCTGGCGAAATCGCGAAACCTGAAGGACGTCCACGCCCGTCTGTACGACCGCGGGAGTGCGCACGGCCGGCCTTCTTGCCGGGATCCATTGGCCGCAATATTTTTCGGCCAACCCGATCACTTCGCCCGGATCGACTTTGCCAGTGACTATCAGATACATGTTGTCCGGCGCGTACTTGGTCGCAAAGTACTCGTGCATCTGATCGCGGGTCATGGCCCCCACCGTTGATTCGTAGCCCAGGATCGGCCACTCAAGCGGATGGCCTGCGAACACCTTCTCCTGCAAAAAGTCAAAGGTCAGGTGCTCAAGACTGTCCTTGGCCATCGCGATCTCTTCGAGAATCACCTTCTTCTCAGTCTCGAATTCCTCTTTCGGAAGGGTGGGCCGCATCATGTCCGCCAGCAATTCAATCTGCCGGGCTATGTCGGCCTCTCGTACCCAGCCGTAGAACATCGTTCGATCCTCGCTGGTGAATGCGTTGTACAAACTGCCCATCGCGTCGAAGTCGATCGTGATCTGCCGCCACGGACGCTTGGCCGTCCCCTTGAAAATCATGTGTTCGAGAAAATGCGACACGCCGGCCAGCTCAGGCGTCTCATCCCGAGCGCCGGCCCGCACCAGGAAGCCCGCGGCCGCACTGCGCACGTCCGGCATCTGCTCGATGACGATGTGCAGCCCGTTCTCCAGCGTGTGCTGCGTATAGGGGCCGTTTCGATTCGTCATGTCTTGTTGACTCCGATCATCGCAGCGGACTTTGCATCCTCCAGCATTCCCGCGAGCGGGCGAGGCCCCAGCGTGACCACGCACAGCCGTTCGCGCGAGTGCTCGCGAAGGTAGCGTTTCACGTGGTCGATCGTCACCGCCTGGATTTTCGCCTCTTTCTCCTCCAGCGGCACCGGCCGCCCGAAGTAGAACAAATCGCCCAGCAGTTCGGCACATCGCGATCGCGTCGTCAGACCACGCGTTTCAAAGCTCGCCAGAATGCCCGTTCTCGCACGTTCAAGCTCGTCCTGCGTCAAGTCGTCGCCAAGCCGGTCCACTTCGCGAAGCAGCGTTTGATAAGTCTCGTCACACCGCTCCGGGGTCGTCGATGCCCCCATGAAGATCATGCCCGCCCCGCGCGGCGTTTCCTGCCAGGCACTGACCCAGTAGACCAGCCCGCGTTTCTCGCGAACCTCAGTAAAGAGCCGCCCGCTCATGCCCCCCGACAGTATCCCGATCATGATCTGCTGCGTGGAAAAGTCCGGGGCAGTGAGGGCGACGCCCGGCCAGCAGATACCAATGTGCTGCTGCTCAAGCTCCTTCTGCCAATGAACGGAGCGCGGCGAAAACTCGACTGGAAACGCCGTACGCCCTTCACGATCCGAAGCGCCAAATCCCTCGAAATACTGCGTGAGCAGATCCTTCGTCCGACGAGGCTCAACCGGCCCCGCGATGGTCACCAGCATCCGGCCGCAATTGAAATGCGTTCGCCAATGAGCGGCCACGGATTCGCGATCAATCCGGGCAATAGTAGATCGTTCACCAAGTGGATGGCGGCCAAGAAGCGGACCGTAGGCCTGCCGCGAAAGATGTTTGTCAAGCAATCCCTGGGCGTCATCCTCCAGCGCGGATAGTTCCTGACCGGCAAGTTCAAGGCTCACCCGGATCGCCTCGCCCGGAAAAACCGGACGCCGAAGAAACTCGGCGTGCAGCTCGATGGCTCGCTGAAGGTGTTCAGGCAGCACGGTGCAGGAGAACGTGGTCGTCTCGCGCCCGGCCCCTCCGCTTCGGGACGCACCGATGGCATCGAACGCGTCAGAAAGCTGCGGACCGGTAAACGACTCGGTCCCTTTGTCCAGGGCGTCTTCGACGATTCGGGCCAGACCGAGCTGCTCTTCCGGCTCGTTGCAGCAACCGGCCAGGAAGCGAATATGAAGCGAAACCACGTGCCGATGCGGCAGCGGCAGGATGCCGAACTCTATCCCGCACGGCAAGATCTCATGTACAAATTTGTCAGGCATTAAACCCCACAAAAAGCAAGGGCCGTCGCGGCCCGGAAACGTTCCGTCGCTCCCGGCCGCGGCGGCAACGTAGGGTATAAGCCATCCGCCCGCGAGGCAACCTGAGCTGTGAAGCCGGCCAGGGTAGACTCGGTCCTGTGAATACCCACTACGAATATATCGGCCGCGCCCGCACCACCCACGACCATCCTCCTCGACCAGAGCTGGAACCTCGACAATTTGCGGGACATTTCGCCGCTCTTTGCATTTGACGTGCTTTGATGCCGCACTGACTGGAGAACGGCTTCGGCCAATACGCGTCAAAACGTGTGCGGAAAGGAGTCACTGGCTTTCACGGCTACCAACGATAGAATTACGACGATAAACTCCGGTGAAGGCCTCTTGATGAACGAATGATTCGCCGCAGCGCCGCTTGAAAACTTGAGGTAAGTATGGCCCCTGAAGAAATCTGCCAGATATTGAAATCCAAGTTCGCCGAGGCTCTGCTCGACACCGTGCTGGAAACCGGGCGTCCGTACGCCAAGGTATCGGCCGAGCGCTGGCCGGAAGTGGCCCGCTTCCTGAAATCCGACGGCCGACTTCGCTTCAATTCACTTCGTTGTATATCGGCGCTCGATCTGCTCGAACAGGATAAGCTCGCCTGCGTCTATGACCTGCTGAGCGTTCCGCTCGATGATCCCGAGCGGCTTTTCACCAAGACGCACGAATTCGCCGTGCGGATCGAAGTGGATCGCAACAACCCGATAATCCCGTCCGTGGCCGATGTCTGGCCCGCGGCCGATTGGCACGAGCGGGAGGCCTTTGACATGATGGGCATAAATTTCTCTGGCCACCCTGACCTACGCCGCATCCTTTGTCCCGACGATTGGGAAGGCCACCCGCTTCGCAAAGACTACGCATTTCCGCTCGAATACCACGGCATCCCCGCGACCACCGAGTACGAGCTGACCAATCCCAGGCATTAGCCCGACTGCGCCGTCCGCTGGTCCTGTTCACGGCCGCTTGTAGCGTGCGGCAGACGTTTATGATAAAAGCGTCTCACCCGCAAAGTCGCGGCTGAGTGCGTGGTGCCCATTGATTGCGGCGCTTCGTCTGTCGATCGCTAAATCGCTCCCGGAAATCAAAAGGGCCAAAAGATTGGAATCAACGGCAGCGCGACAACCCCCATCACCAGATTCAGCGGCACGCCCATTTTCAGGAAATCGGTGAAGCGGTATCCGCCCGGGCCGTAAACCATCAGATGCGTCTGATAGCCCATCGGCGTGGCGAACGCGGCCGACGCGGCCAGCATCACCGCGATGGCAAAGGGCATGACGCTGATCTCCAGCGAGTTTGCCGTGGCCATGCAGATTGGGAACATGAGCACGGCCGCTGCATTGTTCGTAATGACTTCCGTGGCCGCCAGGGTAATGAAATATATAACGATCAGCGCCCCCATCGGGTGATCGTTAGCCAAGCCGATCATGGCTCCCGCGACGTATGACGCCAGTCCGGTCTTCATCATCGCCTCCCCAAGTGCGAACGACGCAGCGATGGCAAGAAGCACCTCCCAGCGGATATTCTGACGGGCAACGTTGGAAGAGACGCAGCCGGTGACGATCATCAGTCCGGCCGCGAGCATGGCCGCGTGAAGCAGCTCCATGATTTCGAAACCGGCGACGACGATCATGCCGACGAAGATCGCGCCGGCGACTTTCGCCCGGCGGTGCCTCGGAGCGGTATACCCTTCGACTCTGCTAACAAGGTAGAAATCGCGAGAATGGCGCTGCTGATCCAGAAACGACGGAAGGGCCTCCAGAAGAAGCGTGTCGCCGGGGTGCAGAACAATGTCGCCGATTTTCCTGCGAATCCGTTCGCCATTGCGCGAAACCGCGATGATGACCGCGTTATAGACAGTTCGAAAGCGCCCGTCACGAATGGTCATTCCCATCAGGGGGCAGGTGTCCGAAACGACGGCCTCGGTCAGGATTCGCGTCTCACGTGGCGAGTCGAGCTTGAACACTTGGTTGGTCGCGGGCGTCAGTCCGCGAAGCCGCTGAAGTTCGACCACCGATTCGACGATGCCGACGAAGACAAGGCGATCATCGGCCTGAAGTCGGGTTTGCGGACTGACCGCCGCAAGAACTTCGTCGCCGCGGTTGATTTCCATGAGGAACATGCCGCGCAGATGCCGAAGTCCCGCTTGCTCAATGGTCTGCCCAACCAGCGGGCTGAGCGGCTCGACGAGCATCTCGACGGTGTATTCCTTCGGATTGCTCAGATCCTCATCGACCGCCCGGCGATCGGGCAGCAGCCAGCGGCTGAACACCAAAACATATACGATTCCTACAACGGCGCAGGGCACGCCGACCCAGGCAATCTCGAACAAGCCGAGCTTTCGTTCAATGTGGGCCTGTTCGCTCAGGAGTCCGACCACGACGAGATTAGTGCTCGTGCCCAGAATGGTGCAGCAGCCGCCGAAAATAGCTGCGTAGCTCAGCGGCATCATCAGCTTGGACGCCGAAATGCGATACTTCTTGGCCCAGTCCGCCAGCACCGGCAACCACATCACCACGATCGGCGTGTTGTTCATCAGGGCGCTCATCCCCGCGACGGGAAGCATCATGCGAAGCTGGGCGACGGCGATTGACTTTGGACGCCCCAGCAGCCGCCCGGCCAGCGAGGCCATGACGCCCGTTTCCTGCATCCCGGCCGAAACCACGTACAGAACCGCGATCGTAATGACGCCGGGATTGCTCACGCCCGTGAAGGCCTCGGCCGGTGAAATGATGCCAAAAGTCAGAAGCAGCGTGACCGCGCCAAGAAAAATCAGATCCGGTGCCACCCGCGTGAAAGCGAGCAGGCCGAAGACCATCGCGATCATCGCAACTGTGAAGACGGCCTCCCAACCCATACCGACTCCCGCACAAATACTGAATGTAAATTGACAACCATTCGACTGACCCGAGCCCCGGCATTCATGCCGGGCGGCTATTTGCGATTCGTCGGTCGAAGTCGCTATCCGCCGGATTCGGCCGCCTCTGTTGGGCGTTCAATGGTCATCTTCAGGACGCGAAAACTTTGCTTCTCGCCGCTGCGATCAACAAGGACATCGGCTCGCACGCGCTCGCCCTTGCGAACATGGGAGAGATCGGACACGGCGCCATTAATAAGAATTTCCGTTTCGCCGGTGACCTGGGCCGTGCCGCTGACCTCCTGATGATGCTTTTCGTTGTAGTACACGGCGGTGATTTCGCCTTGCCCGCCGGCTCTGATCTTGATATCGTCGATCTTGCCTTCGAGCGTGATAACCTCGGGCGGACGCTCCGTTTCCTTGCAACCCGCGGCACCCAGAAACCCTCCGAGCAACAGGCAATACATCACTAAACAAATCCGTTTTGGTCGTGGTCGCCGATCGGACGCCATTGCACCGATTCCCATGTCGCGGCACTCCTTTCGATGAGTCGAGCATCAATTACATGAACACAATGTACCCTTCGCCGGGCCAAGGGCAAATCCGAAACGGTCACACCGAGTAACATCGCCTCGCTCCAGGGTTTTGTCGGGACGCCGCCCGCCCGCTATGCTTGCGGCATCAAGGCCGGGAGATCATCGCCCAACCAAAGCGGAGTAAGAAGGTGCGCAAGGAATCACTCGAGTTTCTTAAGCGAATTCAGGAAACGCCGTCCCCCTCGGGTTTCGAGCAGCCGGTGCAACGCATCGTCCGAAAGCGGATGAAGCCCTTCGCTGATTCCATCGAAACCGACGTCCACGGGAACGTCATCGTCGGCCTGAACCCCAAGGGCAGCCCCCGTGTCATGCTCGCCGGCCACTGCGACCAGATCGCCTTGATGGTCAACTACATCGACGACAACGGCTACATCTTCTTCCTGCCCATCGGGGGAATCGATCCGACGGTTGTGCCCGGCTCGGGCGTCGTCGTCCATACCCGGCACGGCCCGATCGACGGAGTCATCGGCCGAAAACCCATCCACGTGCTCAAACAGGAAGAACGCGGCCAGAAGATCGAACTCCGCGAAATGTGGGTCGACGTTGGGGCGAAGAACAAAAAAGATGTCGAGCGGGTCATCAGTATCGGCGATCCAATCACCTTCCGCCTCGAGATGGTGGCCCTGGCCAACGACATGGCCACCTCGCCCGGGTTCGACAACAAATGTGGCACCTTTGTGGTCATGGAGGCCCTGCGGCTATGTGCCGCTAAGAAAATTAAGTGCGCTCTTTTCGCCGTCAGCACCGTCCAGGAAGAGATCGGACTTCGCGGGGCCCGCACCGCCTGTTACGGGCTCGATCCGCACGTGGGCATCGCCGTCGATGTCACCCACGCAACCGACTATCCGGACATCGACAAGCGGGTCAACGGCGACATCAAGATCGGCGCGGGCCCGGCGATTTCCATCGGGGCCAACGTCAATACCCCGCTGGGCGATCTGATTGTAAAGACCGCCAAGACCCACAAGATTCCGATTCAGCCGGAGGCCGCACCTTGCGCAACCGGCACCGACGCCAACGCCATTCAATTGACCAGGGCCGGCGTGGCCACCGCCCTGGTGAGCATTCCCAACCGTTACATGCACACCCCGGTCGAGCTGGTCAGCCTGCGCGATCTGGAGGCCGCCGCCACGCTACTGGCCGAAACGGTCATGGCCATAAACCGTAATTCCCGCTTCATCCCGGAGTAACCCCGCGTGGGCGAATCTTCCGAGCAACTAATCCGGAAGCAGGAGAACGAAGCTCCCGCCGCGACCCCCGGCGAAGCCGGGTTAGACCGGGCAACGCCCGGCGGCGAAGCCGGATTAGACCGGGCGGCGCCCGGCGGTGAATCCCAATTGGCCGACGTGATCGGTCGGGACGCCCTCCAGAATATCCAGAACCGCTTCGCCTCACTCGGTCGGACGACGGTCTGCATCGCGACGGTGGATGGCGAATCCATCACTGAGCCGACCTGGGGCAGCCGATTCACAAAGTTGATCGGAATTTCCAACCTCGGCCGCGGCGAATGGATAAAAAGCCTCCGAGCCTGCGCCGACGATCCCGCTTCATGCGACGGAATCATGTGTCACGAGGGCATGAGGCTCTACAGCGCCCCGATCCTTTACGAGAACAATCGACTGGCCGTGCTGATTGTCGGTACCCGGGCGCACCCGGTCCCGACTGCCGAGCAGGTCAAGCAGATTGCCCATCAATATTGTATTGATGAAGGCGAGCTTCAGGCCTCGATCATCGCCCTCGACACCAAGCGCGGCGGATCGCCCGAGGACATCCAGCGCTTCGCCGATCTTCTGGCTCACATTCTTTCCACCCTCTACGGCCAGGCCCGCCGCATCGGACGACAATTGCGAGACCTACAGATCGTTCACGATCTGGCCCAGTTGCTCAGCGGCACGCTCGATCTCCAGGAAATCCTCGACAAAACCGTCCGTCGCGTGGTCGAAGTGATGGACGTCAAGGCCTGCGCCATCCGCCTGCTCGACGTCGAAACCGGCGAGCTGGTCATCAAGGCCGTGCATAACCTGTCCGAGGAGTACCTCAGAAAAGGACCGGTGCTCCTTCAAAACAGTCCGATCGACGCGGCCGCCTTCGCCGACGAAAGCGTTTATATCGAAAACGTTCCGACCGACGGCCGCATCCGCTACCCGGACAATGCCCGCCGCGAGGGCCTGGTCAGCGGACTTTGCGTTTCTCTGACCTATCGCGGTCAGACCATCGGCGTCATTCGCGTCTACACCGGTCGAAAGCACACTTTTACCGATTTGGAGGTCTCGCTGCTTCGTTCGATCGGGTCGCAGGCCGCCTCGGCGATCATTCATTCGCGGCTGTACCAGGAGCGGGCCATAACCGACCGCGTCCACCGCCAGATGGAAACCGCCGGTCAGATTCAGCGCCGGATGGTGCCGCCCGCGCCGCCGCCCAAGGCCGGGTACGACTTCGGCTGCATTTACGACCCGAGCCTCGAGGTCGGCGGAGATTTTTACGACTTTATCGAACTGCCCGACGGCGATCTGGGCATCTGCATCGCCGACGTTTCCGGCAAGGGCATTCCGGCGGCGCTGTTCATGGCCTCGATCCGCTCGACGCTTCGAGCGTTCGCCCCGACCTCCGACGACGTGACCCGCATCATGCGGCACGTCAACCGGCAGCTTTGCAACGACACGCTGGTGGGCGAGTTCGCCACGCTCTTTTACGGCGTGCTCTCGGCCGAGGGGCGCACGCTGACCTATTGCAACGCCGGGCACGTCCAGCCGATGATCCTGCGGGGGCACAGCCCCCTTAAACCCGGCTTAGCCGGGGGCCGGGAGTTCTTCGAGCTCGAAGCCGGCGGCATGGCCCTTGGGATTCGCGGCGGCGAGTCGTACGATCACGAGCAGATCCGGCTTCAGGAAGGCGACATCGTCGTGCTCATCACCGACGGCGTTCCCGACGCAATGGACTTTCAGGGCACGGCCTACGGCCGGGAGCGATTCCTCGCCTCAATCGAAAAACATCGCCACCTCGACGCTCAACTCATGGCCCAGCAACTCCAGTGGGACGTCCGACGCTTCGCCGGCCTGGCCGAGCAGGCGGACGACATCACCATCGTCGTCGTAAAAGTCGTGTGATCGCCCCAACGGACTGGGGGGAATTCCCTATCCTGTAGCGATCTTTCGCGCGGCGTTTCGCCCGCCCTTGACTGCACCATTCTGACGTCTTACAGATTCTCACTTGGATCGCATGTCGGCCGCGCAACTGGCTTTTGACCGCAGATATCCTCGCTTAAACCTCGCGTAACTTGGCTTCAAAGCTATGTAACTGGGTTCAAAACCCGTGTAACTGGGTCTGCTCGGAATCGGCCCATCGATCGTAAGTCCTTTGTTTGCAACAGGTTACGTCATTTGTAACTGGGTCTGTTTGGTACGGGCGCTTTTTCGTGAGGTTCGCGTTCCTCCGTGCGTCACGCCCTTGGTCAATAACCAGACCTGATAACGCGCGCGGCGCGCGCTGGGTGTCGGGGATTTAGCCGATCAGTTGCTAATCATGGCCCCAAGTCGGATACGCTCGACCCGGGCCACCCAGCCCGCGAATCGGTGTTCGTGGTGTCCCCGCCTTTCTGTCCGGACAACAGAACATCGGCGGGGATGCCATTTTTTGTTAAATTTCGCCTTCCGTTCACGGCGTTGCCTTGAGGGTTGGTGACGACGTTCATCCGGGTCGTGTCTTAGCAACGCAGCAAGAAGTGAGATGGCTACAGTTAGTCCATGAAGGTGTCGGGTCGCACCTTGAACTTCGCTCCAAGAAGCTTGAGATGGTCCACGGTGAGGGCTCGATCCCCTTTGAGGATCTTCGAACCCATGCTAGCGTGAACCCCCAGAAGCCGCGCGAGACCCGAGGCGCTCATGCCGTGCTCTTTCAGGAGGTGACGGAGCGCATCGATGCCCTTGGGCGCCTCAATGGCATGGTGTGACGCCTCGTACGCTTGCACCAACTGGACTAGGGTCTCCAGGTAGCTCTCCTGGCCCTTGGTCAGCTTCCCGCTCGCCATCAGGCGGTCAATCATCTCGGTCGTGTTCTCGTAATGAACTTCGTCCATGATTGCCCGCGGAGGCATCAGCCGGACCAGCTCGTCAAAGAGGCGGGGCAGCTTCGACTTGTGATCGTTCTTAGTCGCTGGCATGGTTTACTCCTTCCATTTGCCCTTGTTGTACTCCGCGTGCGTCAGAACAAACCGGACATTTACGAGCTGGTACTCGTACCGAATGCGGGCGATGAGCCGGTACTTGTTCCCGCCGATGTTAAAGACGGTGAGCGTTTCGCCGTATTCCGTCTCTACGCCATCCGTGTGCGGATAGGTCGCCCTTGCCCCCTGCAAGCTCTTCCATTCCGCTTCGAGCACGGTCTTGTACCAGGCTCGTAGCGGTTCCTTGGCGTCTGCGTGTCGTGCCCAGAACTCCCTCAGAGGCTTGAGGCTGATCACCCGCACATAGACATTTTGTCTATTCTCGGTCGGGAAGTCAAGCCGTTATAGACAAGAAGTCTAAAGCCTACCTGCCAGCGGTCATTTACGGCAACCGCAGCGATTCTCGGACTTATTGCTCCGCGTTTCATTAACCACTGCTAGAACCTGGGTTTATCGCACCGCAAGGCGCTGACATGGCTCAACCCGGGCCATCAAGGCGAATTGGGTTCACGAAATGTTTCCCAAGACGGCCGATTTCGCGTGGCAAACGGGCTACGGCGCATTCAGCGTGAGCGTGTCCGCTGTCGAGCAAGTCACGCGCTACATTCTGAATCAGAAAGAGCATCATCGAGATCGGACGTTCGATGAAGAGTATGTCGCGTTACTTCTGCGGCACGGCGTTGAATACGATGCGCGATTTGTTCTCGATTGACACCGGCCGCCCCTGCCGGGCAACGCCGTGAACTAAGCGGCGATATTTTGGTGGTATTTGCGTGCATACTGTTGTTCCTGTGTGGTGGCTTTTTGGACAATCGGCGGTTTGACGCGGGTTTTCGGGGTGTTACGGGTGATGGTCCGATGGCGGGATTGTTTAGAGGCTTTGCGTTGGTAGTTGTCCCGCAGACAGCGTCCCAACGCGCGTTCCAAAGCGGCGCGAGCACGCGGTCCATACGCCGTTTCGCTGTGCAGCGCCGCACGCAGCGTACGGATCAACTGCGCCGGGCTCAGCTTTCGCGGATCCCGTCGCCGCTTCACCGTCGCATCGAGCCCCAGCAGCATGACGATGGTCATCTCCACCAGCGTCCATTCCAGTTCGATCCGCGCCCGGCGCGCAGCCTTGCTGCGCAGCTTGGCGCAGCCCAGCGTCCGCTTCAGCGTACGGTAGAAGAGCTCCACGCCCCAGCGCAGGCGATAGATCGTTCCGGCCGCCTTTTTGGACAGACGTTTCGAGTCCAGCACGTTGGTCAACAGGTACACCGCTTTGTCTCCGCTGCCCACCTTGATCAGCCGCAGCTTCAGCGGCGCGCTGGTTTTCCGGACCTTTTTCGGCCAGACGTAGACCCGGTCGCGTTCCCGCGTGATTCGGGCATCTTGCCACAGACCGGTGAGCAGGCGAACGTTGCCGCCGACGCGGATCAGGAAGGGCTGCTCTTTGGCGCACAGCTTCGACCAGATCGGGAAGCCGACGAAGTTGGCGTCGGCGAGAAGCAGCGCGTCAGCGGGAAGTTCGTCGATCATCTGGCTGAAATGCTCCTTCTCCGCGGCCCGCGCTTCGCCGGTCCGCCAGTCCCAGAGCAGTCCGGTGTGCACCTCGACGACGGCGGTGATGAGCGCCTGCGGAATATGGCCGTTGTCGGCGATGCCGAAGGACTGCTCATGGTCGGCGGTACGCGGCAACTCCTCCTTGCTGCCATCGACGGCGAGCAGCAGCCACGGGCTTGTGGGGTCGATGCGCGCCAGTCGCTTGCGCACATGACCGCGCAGCTCGGCTTTTACAAGCGGAAGGGTCACCTGGTGCTGACGCTCCAGCGCTTTGATCAAGCCGTTGTAGGTTTTTCCGGTGCGTCGGCGACCGCGATGATCGCGTTTCAGGCCCGAACAGACCTGTTGAAAGCGTCCGGCCAGCGCGGTGTCTGCGTCGAGGGCCATCAGCACCGCCGCGGTGCTTGCGGCCTGCGGCGTCCAGCGCACGCGGCGCTTGGCCGACGGATCGACCACCGTGACCAGACACTGCAAAAACAGGCTGATGCCCGATGCCAATGCATGACGATAAACATGCGCGGAGGCTCCACCTCCGATCCGAGAATCGGTTTTCATGGCGTCCCTGCCTTTCTGTCCGGACAACAGAACATCGGCAGGGATGCCGTTTTTTCTTGTGATATCTGCCTTCAGTTCACGGCGTTGCCCGCAGGGGCGC
>JBGTDB010000241.1:0-8015 GCA_041748515.1 Phycisphaerae bacterium | reverse complement strand
GACCGCCCAGCTCCGGCACGGCCACTGGGGTAGTGAATTCGAATGACGTTTCGAGGATGTAACTTTCAGCCTGCCGAGTTGGGGATCCGCCGCTTGGCTCGTCTCTTTGCACGGTGAGACCTTGCGAAAATGACTTGGCGTCGAATTCGAAAGCGTCGCAATCCGGACGAAATGGCGTGGCTCGGTTGGCCGACGGGCGGTTCGGCCGGCGCCCCGATGACAGTCCGAAGGCATTGACAGGCAGGAGTCTGCTTATTTAATTCGCGGTTTTCCGCCCGGCAATTCGGCGCGACGGGCGACGCGATAATCTGACAATCTCCACCCGGTTGGGAACGTGCGGCGAAATGATCAGCGTACGGAGTCTGACAAAACGGTACGGTGCATTCCTTGCGGTCGATGACATTTCCTTCGACGTTGAGCGAGGCGGCGTGGTCGGGTTCCTGGGCCCCAACGGCGCAGGCAAGACCACAACCATCCGCATTCTGGCCTGCTATCACCCCGCCACCAGCGGCAGTGCATCCGTCGCCAACTTTGACGTCTTCCAGGATTCCATGGAGGTTCGTCGTCGCTTGGGCTACCTTCCCGAGTCTACGCCCCTATATCCAGAGATGCGCGTCCGCGAGTACCTGCAATTCCGCGGCAAACTTCGCCGAATGAGCCGCGACGAGCGCACCGCTGCTATTCGGCGAGTCACGGAAAAGTGCTGGCTTGGCGAATTCATTGACCGGCCCATCGGCCATCTTTCCAAGGGTATGAAACAGCGCGTGGGCCTGGCCGACGCCATGTTGCACGACCCGGACGTGCTGATTCTCGACGAACCCACCATCGGTCTGGACCCCACGCAGATTCGTGAAACCCGCAGCCTGATCAAAGAGCTCGGCCAGCGCCACACGGTCATGCTCAGCTCGCACATACTGCACGAGGTCGAGCAGACCTGCGATCGGGCGATCATTATCGCCTCCGGCCGGATCGTGGCCAGCGGCTCTCCCCAGGAGTTGCGAAACAAGTTCAGTGCCGGTGGCGGGCGGGTCGTCGCCGAAGTCCGAGCGCCGGCCGCGGATATCGAAAAAGGCGCCAGAGCGCTTCCCGGCGTCGAGCAGGTGGAGGCCGCGGCCGCGGATGGTTGGGTGCGCGTTTCGGTCCGGGCAAGGCCCGAACACGACGTTCGCGAAGACCTGTATCGACTTTCCGCCACCAACGGCTGGACTCTGCGGGAGCTGCGCCGCGAGGGCGCCACGCTCGAAGACTTCTTCGTGCAGGTGACGGCCGAACAGAACGTTCGTCGGGCACGGGAGAAAATGGCGAGTGCTGAATAGCGAAGCGCAAAAGCGGAAAATGGAATCGATGAACGGCAGGAAGCAGTGGACCCACGGAGTTAAGGAGTTCAGGAATGGGTAATGTCGGCACCATGGCCCGCCGCGAATTGGGCGCCTATTTCCTTTCGCCGATCGCCTACGTTGTCCTGGCCGTGTTTCTTTTCGCCTCAGGGCTGGCATTCGGCCTGGGGAACTTTCGCATTGGACAGGAAGCGTCGCTTCGTCCACTCATGGAACCGTGGCTCGTATTGATCCTTGTGTTCGTCCTGCCCATGTTGACGATGCGGCTGCTGAGCGACGAATTGCGAACGGGCACTATCGAGACACTGATGACCGCTCCCGTCACGGAGTTTCAGGTCATCCTGGGCAAGTTCCTCGGCGCATTCTCCTTCTATCTGGTACTGCTCGCGGCAATACTTCTATACCCGATTCTCTTGATGGCTTATGGTCCGTTCGACTTTAAACTGCTGGCCTGCCACTACTTCGGTCTGCTGCTGGTGGGCGCGCTGTACATTTCGGTCGGCCTGTTTTTCAGTGCCTGCTCCAAACACCAGGTGATCGCCGTGCTGTTCAGTTTCGCCCTGCTCGCCCTGATAACCTTCGCCACGCACGGCCTGTCCCAGCGACCCGAACTGGAGGGCTGGCCGCGCGTGGTCCTGCAACAGGTCGCGGTTCAGACTCATTTCAGCGAATTCGTTCGCGGCATGTTGACCCTTAATACCGTCGTCTTCTTCGTGAGCATGACGGCTCTGTTTCTCTTTCTGTCCGTCAAACGTCTGGAGATGCGTCGATGGCAGTAAGCAACACCGATCCTCGTTTGGGTGCGGGCTCGAGTCCGACCTCGCCAGGCGCCTCGCCGGGTCGAAAGTTTCTCGTCGGCGGAAACGTCATCCTCGCGACGATCCTGCTCGTCGGCGTCGTCGTGGTCGCGCAGATGATCGCTTTTGCGGCCCCCGCCGCGCGCATGGACATGACCTCGTCGCGAATCAACAGTCTCAGTTCCGGCACGGAAAACCTTCTGCGCGGTTTGGATAAGAACATCCGCCTGACCTCGCTCTACTTTGAAACCGATCGCGAAGAGAAAGACCAGCCGCGCTATCGCAAGGCCGCCCAGAATCTGGTCGATCTCTACGAGTCGACAAACCGCTCGAAGATCAAGGCCGAGTGGGTCAATCCCCTGAAACAACTGGAACGATACGACGCACTCAAGACCCGCCTTCGGGATCTGCCCGCCTTCAAGCCCGGAATCGACGCCCATCGGGAGCGCATCGAACGGTTTCAGAACGAGATTCTCCCCGCGGCCCAGGAACTGATTCAGTCCGAGATTCAGGCGGCCTCCACCGCCGGCGGCGGGGCGATTGGCGGAGGGAATACAAGTCCCGCGGCCAGGGTGCAGCTTACCTTCCGACAGCTTGAGTCCGTGCTCGACGCAACCCGCGATCAGGTTCAGGTATTCGGCTCGCCCGCCAAGCCCGAGTACTCCGCGGCCGTCGCCGAGTTGCGATCCTTCTATCCGCAACTGAGCAAGGCTCTGATGGATATCTCCGCCTTCGGAAGCGAGGTGATTCGGCAAGTGCCCGACCTGCCGCAGGCGGAGGCGGAATACCTCCGCGATGCCGGTTCGCGATACGCGGACCTCGTCGCCCGCCTCGAAGCCGAATCGGCCAAGCTGGGCGAACTGGACACGCTAAAGATCGACGTGCTGTTTAACCAGATCCTCCCGACCGGCAACGCGATCGTGGTGGAGTCCGATCAGGACGCCCAGGTCGTTGATTTCAGTTCAATCTGGCCGCCGCTGGATCAGGGCATGGGCGGCGTCGCCCCTTTTGACAAACGCGCGTTCAAAGGCGAACAGGAACTGACTTCGGCCATCCTGCGCACCACGCACAAAGAACAGACCGCGGTTCTTTTCGTTCGATATGGCGGACAGCCGCTGTTTCTCGGTACGATGCCGGGCCAACCGCCCGCCCCTTATTCGATGATGAAGGAACAACTCGAAGCGGCAAACTTTGTCGTGGAGGAGTGGGATCTCAAGGAGAGCACCACGCCGCCGACGATTGATCCGCCGCCGACCAAGACCTTGTTCATCGTGCTCAAGCCGCAGTCGCCGGATCCGCGAGCCACGATGATGGGTCAGCAGCCGCAGGAGCCGCCCTTCGGCGACACACACAAGCAGGCGCTCATCGCGGCCATGGGCGATACGCCGCGGGCGCTGTTCATCGCCGGCTGGCACCCCGGCCCCTTCGGCGCCATTCCCGCGACCTACGAATTCAATGACTTCCTGAAGGACAATTGGGGCATCGAGGTCGAAACGTCCGCGGTACTGCTGGAGGTATTCAGCATCAGACCGGGCGAGTTCGCCGCCTCCCGCGATTCCTTCAACATCGATAACCTGCTGGTGGGAGACCACCCGATCCTCAGTGCCCCGGCCGCGCGGCAGGTCGTCCTGCCCTGGTGCGCGCCGCTGAAGTTGACGGCGTCCCCGCCGGATGGCGTCAAGCTAACCGAAATGGTCACGGCGCCTCGACGCGAGACGCTCTGGGGCATAAGCGACATTCCCAAGTATCAGCAACAGCTTCAACGACAGAACTTCCTGACGCGGGAGCCAACCGATTCGCTGGGGCCCTTTACCCTGGCCGCGGCCGCGGAAAAGGGCGACGCCAGGGTTGTCGTCGTCTCCTCGCGCGATTTTGCCGACGATGCGGTGGCCTTTGCCCGGGCGATGAGCCTCACGCCGCAGGGAATCGCGCTGCGATCTCGCAATCCCGGCAATGTGCTCTTGCTGATCAACTCGCTGCACTGGCTTGGCGACAATATGGAATTTCTAAACATCGGGCAGCCGATAGACGCCGCGGTCCTCGCCATTCCCGGCCCAACCACGGTCAAGACGGTTCAGGTGTTGACCATCTTCGCCTGGCCGGCCCTGGCCCTGGCGATCGGCGGTGCCGTTTGGCTCGTACGCCGGAGATAGACGCACCATGAAGTTCACGACGACTCTCGTCCTCGCCCTGTTCCTTTCGGTTCTGGCACTGGCTTATGTATACGTGCGCCAGTCGCCGTCCGAGTCGCAGATCACGGACACCGAATTGAAGCTGCCGACCGCGGCCGTGGCCCGCGATCTCTTCGAGGACGAGTCGGGGGCCGTTGTTCGCATTGCCATTCAAAGAGCCGGCAAACCGGAATGGGTATTTGAACGAACGGTTGAGGACGCTCAAAAGAACATCGCGATCTGGAGAGTCGTCGAGCCATTTAATGCCAAGGCCGCGGGCTGGGAACTGGACCGCATCGCACGCGAAGTTCGCGGAATCAAGTACGAAATCAGCCACCCCCCGGGCGATTCCGGAAGTGTTACCCCAAAGAGCGCGGGCCTCGACCCGCCGCAGAGCACAGTTACGCTAAAGTCGCTCGACGGATCGTCCGCCACCGTCGAGATTGGCCTTCCCGCATCGGCCTCCGAAACGTACGCCCGGCGAGCTGGCAGTGATGAAATCATCGTCGCCAAGTCCAATCTTCGGGCACTTCTGAAGAAGGACGTCGTCGAATATCGCGACCTCCAGGTCTGGGACATCGCTCCCGACCAGGTTCGTCGCGTTGAAATCGTCGATCGCGCGGCCGATGACGGACCGGCCGAGTACATTTTCGTCAACGACGGTCTGCGCTGGATGCTCGAGGCGCCAGTTGCCGCCCGGGCCACTGATAGAGTCAAGGACGCCCTCCAGGCGATCAGCCGCCTTCGGGTGCGCAAGTGGATTGAAGATTCGGCCGATTCCCACCGCGCGTACGGACTTGATCCGGCCGCACTGACCTTGCGCATGACCGTCGAAGAACAAGTTCTTGTTGAACCTACCCTCGATGAGCCCGACGACGAGAACGCCATCCAGCCGACGACGGAACTGGAGACTACGGTCTACA
Source organism: Phycisphaerae bacterium (assembly GCA_041748515.1). Taxonomy (GTDB): domain Bacteria; phylum Planctomycetota; class Phycisphaerae; order UBA1845; family UBA1845; genus JBGTDB01. The sequence goes on along the minus strand of JBGTDB010000241.1, from coordinate 2,787 downwards.
CCTTGCATGTGTCCAACGTCGCGCCGATTGGCGAAGATTCGGCGGTTTACGTGCGTACCGGCGATGAATCGGTCGTTGGAACCATCCTTAAGACCGCGGCCGACAAGCTCCGGCCGGTCATGAACGAGTGGCGGGAGATGCGCGTGGTCACGGCCGATGTCGATCGTGCCGGCCGCATTGAATTGAATGTCGCGGACCAAAGAGCCTCGCTGATAAAGACGCCCGACGGATGGGCGTTCGAAGCCGACGGCGAGCGAGCCGACACGCTCGAAGTCCAGCAGCTACTGGCCTCTGTGCGCAATCTCGACGCGGTCGTCTTTGTCGAGCCCGGCGCAGAAGAATCTCAAACTCTCGGGGTTGATCGGCCGCAGGCGGAAGTTCGCATCACCATTCCCGGCGCCGAAGCGATCGAAACCCTGACCGTCGGCAATTTCACGGATGAGGCCGCAAAGCGGCTGGTCTATGTGCGTCGCGCATTGAACGACACCATTGCCAAAGTTCGTTCGGCGGATGTCGCCCCGCTGCTTCGCCCAATCTCCACGTATCGCGATCGCACCGTGCTCGACCTCCAGTCGGATCGCATTCAGCGCATCGCAATTCGAACGGAAAGCCCTTTTTCTGGTGAAGGGGTTGATTTTGCGCTCGCAAGAGACGGGGGTGCCTGGCGAATGATCGAGCCGGTTTCGGCGTCGGTCCGCGCCGACCGGGCGGCACAACTGGTCAGCTTTTTATCCCGCCTGACGGCCACGACGGTACTTCCGGACGATAAGTCGGCTTCCGAGGTCGGGCTGGATGCGCCCGATGCCGTCGTCAGTCTTACCTACAGCCCGCCGCCGGAAATCAGGATCGAACCAGCCGACGAAAGCGGTGAAGATCCCTCCGATCCCGTTGAGGTCCAACCACCGGACGAGACCATAGAGTTGGCCATTTCGGCGAAAGGCGCCAAGCGATATGCAAAGCTCTCCGGCGGATCGAGGCTTTACGAAATTCCCAACAATCTCTACGACCAGATTTTGCTCGAATATCGTTCGGATGCAATCCTCGCCTTCGACGCGGCCGACGTAATCAGGTTTTCGATTCAAAGCGGCGATGCCTCCCACGCTTTCGTTCGCAAGGACGCCGACTGGGCCTACGAGTCCGAGCCTGATCTTCCCCTTTCGTCAACCAAGGTTGAGAATCTCTTGCTTCAGATCAAAGACTTGAAGACGGCGAGGTACGCCGCTCATGGCGAATTCGATCGCGCCGAATTCGGGTTGCACGATCCGATGATCACCATTGCCCTGGGCACTGGCGACGGAACCGAACATCGATTGTACATCTCCGCGAAGCGAAGCGGCGCGAAGGATGCCCCCGGATTCTTCGCCGCGATCGACGAAAGTCCCGGCGTATTTGTCGTCTCTGAAACCGACTCCGACCGCCTCAAAGTGAGTCTCGACGATCTGGAGGCGGCCTAAAATTTCGCCCGCGCTTCGGTCCTCGGGCTCGTGTTCAACGTCCGAAAACCCAATTTTTGGCAAGCTACCCGGTAATTTGTAACACCGACGTATCAATTCTAGTGTTGCTATCGGCTCTTGCTGGAATTCCATGAAGTGGTACCATAACATACGCCGAAATGAAAGGCACGGGCTGGAGCCTAAGGCGTCACTGCGAAGTACAATCTATCACGAGAGGTTTCGGTCTCAATTAGCGCGCGAATGCATTCGCTTCAAAGATGGCGAGTGCATGTCTTCGCAGAGACGTTTGGTTTCAGTGATTGTTTTGATTTGTTCGGCCGATCGATTGTCGGCTGAATCCCCGCTCTATCAAAAGGATGGAATAAAATGGCAGTACGACACCACATCAAGGTGATGGTCGTCGATGATGACCCGGCTCTCTGTAAAACCGTTGGACTACTTCTCGAAGACCACGGTTACAACCCCAGGACGTTTACCGACCCTGAAGCGGCAATCAAGGCTGCCGAGGACGAGTCGTATCAGATCGCCCTGATCGATCTGCGAATGCCGTCGATGGATGGCGTTGAGGTGGTAGAACGGCTCAAACGAATCGACGAGCGCATGAGCTGCATCGTCATGACCGCTTATCCCGATCTGGATAGCGCCACCGAAACCATGCGGCACGGCTCTTGCGACTACATCGCCAAACCGTTCAAGCAGGAAGAGCTGGTTCAGTCCGTCGATCGCGCCTGTCAGCGGATGGGCATTATTTACACGGACGAAAATGAGCTGAATCGTTTGATCGGTCAGCGGATTCGCAGCCATCGTCTCAGTCAGAATCTGACCTTGCGTCAGCTTTCGGACCGAACGGACCTGACGACGTCCCAACTTTCGCAAGTCGAGCTGGGCAAGAACGCCGCTTCGATCTGGGCCTTGGCGCGCATCAGCAATTCGCTGGGCTTACAGGTTTCAGAGCTCTTATCCGGGCTCTAACCAAAGAAGCGGCCGATTTCGATAGGCTGGTTGGGCATCACGAGTTCTGGGTTCCAGAAATGGAACTCAGAACTCTTCGCGCATGGAAACGGGCTTGGCTAGTATCTCGCTGAATATCACGCCCTGGCGCATCGAATCCAGATTCACCCAGGCGACGCGTACGGGTTCAGCGCCGATCTCGACGTCCTCCACCAGGACGTCGATTTCCTTTTCGTCGATGGGCGCTGCATAAATATCCTGAGTATTTCCGATTCGCGACTTTATCTGGTCGGCTTTCTGCCGCTCCTGACGGGCAATCTCGCCCGACGGAGTAGGCAAAGGCGCAGGCGCGGCACGTCGCGCTGACTGCGGAGGCGGCGAG
>JBGTDB010000240.1:0-12475 GCA_041748515.1 Phycisphaerae bacterium | reverse complement strand
GACCGACGCCGCGACGGCCGTCAACGAACTGATTGAACCCATCGATCAGAGGGTGACGCCGGGCATGGTGGACTTGGCGCTGCTGTTCGCGACGGCCCATTTCGAGGACGAACTTCCGGAGGCGGTGGACCGAATCGGCGGCGTGTTCTCGACGGCGGTACTGCTGGGCTGTACGGCCGAGGGGACGATCGGGGTCAGAACTGAAATCGAGCGGGCCCCATCGATGTCGCTTCTGGTGGCGTCGCTGCCGGGAGTAAGGATTCTTCCATTCCACCTGAGTCAAAAGCAGCTGGAAGAAGCTGCGACCCCGCCGGATTGGGAGCGGATGGTCGCAGTTTCCAACGAAAGCCGCCCGATTTTTGTGGCCCTGGCCGATCCCTTCAGCGTCGCCATTCACGATTTTCTCGAAGGCATCAACGAGGTGTATCCCGGAGCGCCGCTTGTCGGCGGCGTGGCCAGTGCCGCCCGCCAGCCGAAACAGAATCGGCTTATACTCAACGGCGAACTGCATCAAGAGGGGATCGTCGGCGTTGCACTGACCGGGGATATCGCCGTCGATACAGTCGTGTCGCAGGGCTGCCGCCCGATCGGGACGCCGTTTGTCATCACCAAGGGTGAGCGAAACATCATTCTCGAACTCGGAGGCAAGCCCGCGCTCGAGCGGCTTCACGAGGTTGTGGTCGGTCTCCACGCGGAGGACGAACAGCTTGCCCGTCAATCACTTTTTGTTGGGCGGGTGATCGACGAATTCAAGGATCGGTTTGGGCGGGGGGACTTTCTGATTCACAACATCATGGGCGCCGACCGCAAGACCGGGGCGCTGGGCATCGCCGGGCGGGCCCGAACGGGGGCGACGGTGCAGTTCCACATTCGCGATGCCAAGAGTGCCGATGACGACTTGCGGGCCATGTTGTCTCGCAAGGCCGGTACGGAATACGAAGGAGCGATGCTTTTCGGGTGCAACGGCCGGGGGTCGCACATGTGGCCGACGGCCGGACACGACGCCAGGGTTGTCGAGGAACTTCTTGGAGACGTGCCACTGGCGGGGTTTTTCTGCGGCGGCGAGTTCGGACCGGTCGGCGGCCGCAACTTTGTCCACGGCTTCACCGCCAGCATCGCTCTGTTTCGAGAGCCCGGCTAGCGTTCGCCGGCGGACGCAGCCCCACTCGGACCGGCTTCGCCGGATCAAACCGGGCAACGCCCGGCGGCTTTGCCGGCAGACTGATCGAAAGGGAAATCAGAATGCGATTTCGGCGGCGGCTTGTAATGTGCTTGTGCCTTTGGACCGGACTTCTTGCCTTGTCAAATTCGGAGGCTCACGATTCCTGGCTGGTGGCGGACAAAACGCACGTACGGCCCGGCGAAACGGTCCGCGTGGCGTTTGTGACTTCCGAGAACTTCCCGATCAGTGAAAGTGCGACGAAGCCATCTCGCGTCTCCCGCTGGGTCGCCACTGACGGACGACGAACCGAGGAGATCAAAGGCTATCGAATTGAGGGCGACGAGCTGGTCGGTCGCTTCACGCCTGAAACGGAGGGCGTGTTCATCGCGTCATTGGGACTGCATCCCCGTTTTATCGAAATCGAAGCCGAACAATTTGACGCCTATCTGCTGGATGAACAGGCGATTCATGCCCTCGAATCTCGAAAAGCCCGCGGTGAAGGCGCTAGAGCCGGGCGAGAATATTATTCGAAGTTTGCAACGGCCATTGTATGTGCATGGCCGGATGCGCGCGGTTTACAAGCAGCACCGGCCGGAAACAAGATTGAAATTGTCGCAGTTGATCCGCCCTGTACACTGACCCAGGGGGGGCAATTCCGCGTCCGAGTCTTGTTCGATGGTCGCCCGGGTGCCGGATTTCATGTGAAGGCGGGGCACGCCGGCCTGCCCCCTCATTCCTATGCTCAGGAACGGAAAACCGACTCCGCAGGGGTTGCGACGTTTGAACTCAACCGCGCGGGCCGATGGTTTGTTCGGACCCACGCGATCCGGCGGATTGAATCCGAGCAAGGAACCAAGTCTTCAAAAGACAATCGTGCGGACGAAAGGTCCGAGGCCGATTGGGAGAGCTTTTGGGCTTCGATGACATTTGAAGTGGCCGCGGCACCGGGCGAATCCGGCGGGCGCTGAGTTTACCAATTCATCCGTTCGCGTACGTCGTCCACCAATTCTTGAATTTGGTTGCGCAGCTCATCGGCGATCCGTTCGTCCTCCGTCGGATCCTCACCGCCCTGCAAGTTCGGCTGAAAGGGCTGCCCAAAACAGATCACAAGCGGGCCGCGCAGATTGAATATTGCCCGGTATACGCGCCCATTGATTTCGATGTTCATCCGCGGATTTTCACGCAAAGCAAAGGGCGGAGCCACAATGGCCGCGGGAATGATTGGCGCACCGGATCGACGATGGATGCGGGCCACGCCGGGGTAAAAGCGGCCGAGTTCAAATGGCGACGAGCCCTGCCCGCCCAAATCCGACTTCGCCGGTTGAATGTCGCCTTCGGGTGCGATGTAAACCGATTCTCCGCGCCCGAGGTAGTGTACGGCCAGGTCCACTGCTTCCTTGCGCCGGTCTGAAAGCGCGTCAATCTGCTCAAAGAAATCCAGTAGCCTGGCCAGCCAGGGCATGTTGTAGCCCGGGCCGACAACAACGTGGACCGGCTCCGGAAACTCGGGAAGAATCCAGTATGGGTCCGTCGAAGAAATATGGTTGGACGCGAAAATCTTCGGTCCTGCCCGGATATTCCGCCGCCCTTCGACTCGAAAATCGACGAACCAGTCGCGGTACAGCCGCATGAGGCCGACGGCTGAGTTGTATACGGCGCTCTTGACCAGGTGCATGCGGGGGTTATTCCGGTGCCATCGCGGGGCGCTCGGGGCCATTGGGCGCGACGGCGCACATCGGCTATAATGCGCATTGGCGGTTATATATTAACACAGCCGTCGACCACGGCCAGAAGTTTGGTACGAAAGGGTCAAAGGATTGGATTGGGGCGGCGGGCGGATTGCGGGCATCGCCCGATTTAGGCGGGTCACGTCGGCCGGTACCGCCAACGTTGCGGCTGGATACAAGAGATGATCACGCCGTTTACAGGCGTCGAAGGAAAACTGCGAATCCCCAGTACGAAGTAGTTGGAGGCCTCGCCGTGCAGCTGACAAGTTTTTCGGAATCTGAAACCATATTACGGGCGCTTGAGTTTGCGCTGGCAAAAGGCGGTCTCAACCAACCCCTCCACAAAAAGACGGCGGCCACGTTGGTTAAGCGCATGAAGAGCAACCAGTCTATTAGCGGGCGCCATCAACAACTACGCGACCTGCTCTATCGAGGCGCCACGATCGACGAAATGATCAAGAGCATCGGTGCGTCCCGGCGCTCGGTCTTCCGCTACCTGAATCACATCGAGCAGGCCGGCATGTCGATCACCCTTGAAGGCGGTCGATATCGGCTCAATCCGTAGGCGGTGACAGACTACGTCAACAATCCGGAACTCGAGTCCTCGTTGTCGACGGCGGGCGCCGTCCGGCCCAAACCGGCGTCGCCGACGATAGAGGGCACAGTTGGACCAATGCAGTGCGCCCCAACCCGGAACTGCGCCTTGCCGTTGCGCTTGCGGTGGATCGATTGCCTGGCGGTGTTGCTTCTGATTATTTTCGTCGGGGCGATTTTTTTTCCGCAGCTTCCGCCGGGAATTTGTCTTGGAGATTTTGGCGATCTGCAACTGGCCGCCAGGCACCTGGGAATCGTCCATCCACCTGGTTATCCGCTCTACGCCGCATTGCTTCATATTGCCACCTGGGTTCCCGGCGTGGACGACATGTTTGCCATTTCGGCCGCGTGCCTTTTGCTTGGGCTGGTTTGGATGGCGTGTGGGGCCAAGCTCCTCATCCGCCTGGGAGTGAATGCGTGGGTGGCGGCGGCGGTTTTCGTGCTGCTATGTCAGTATCCGCGCGTTCGGCTCAATCTGTTCGCGCCGGAGGTCTACACGCCGACGCTGGCCTTTCTTGCGGTGTCCGTCCTGTTGCTGTTTCGGTATGAACGAGACGGTCGGATGCGGGATATCCTTCTCGCGGCGTTTTGTTTCGGGGTTGCGGCCGTCAGTCGTCCACCGGTGGCGCTGGCCGCGCCGTTCTTTGTGGCCGGCTGGGCCGTCGCACGATCCTGGCGAAACGAGACACATCGAAAAAAGATCGCGGAATTGGGGCTCATCGTCGTTTTCGCAGCGGTTCCGGCCATGATGTCCGTCGGGTATCTCCTGGCACGCGACGATCCGGGCTCGAAATACAACTACGTCGATCACTTCAATGCCGACGAATCTCCACTCCCGCCGGTTGAAGCCGGGTTCTCAGCGCGGCTCGAGCGCATCCGGTGGCTGATGTCCGGGGCTCAGTTCAACGAGTACCTTGGTGGCGGCGGCGGGCCCCGGTATCTGCGAAATCGGCTGAATTGGCTTCGGGGCGAACTTGCACCCTACGGAATGGTCACGTTTATTCTGTTTGCCGTCACGACTCTGATTGGATTTGTGCGAGTCTTCCGGGCGTCGAGGGCGACGGGACTGGCCGTTCTCGGGTTGATGGTGCAGGGGTCGGTCTACGTCATGATTTACCACATGCACGGCCAGGCGGCGGACCTGTTGCCCGTGCTTTTCGGCGGGGTGATCTGTTTTGCCGCGACCGTCTCTTGGATTTTTGAGCGATTCGGATCCTATTCCAATCCCGCGGCGATAGGATTCTTCTGCCTCTCCTGCGTCTGGACGTTCTCCGAGACGGCCCGGCTCGGCTTTACTTCGCCAGCCTGGATCGACGGCTCCCAAACGGCGGTCAATGCACAGCTCGATTCCTTGCCGCAAGACGCCGTCATTCTGGCGATGTGGGATGAATCGGTGCCGTTTCGATTTGCTCAATTGCATCTCGCCGATCGCCCGGACATCATGATTGTAACGAGCTCCACGGTCCGGTGGTTGGCCCTGGCCGAGCGATTCGCTGGCGGGCATAGTCTGCCTAAGGTCGGCGATGCCGGTCGGCCGGTGTTTGTCAGTCGCGAAATCCAAAGGCCTGAATTCGATTTGGAGGCGTTTCCGCCGTCGAGTCTGTGGCGAATGCGAATGGGCAATGAGGAAATCTCAGATTAACAGCCTCGCGGCCTGCGCTTTCATTTGATTTCGGTCACTTATCCCTGCATGAGGCGTTCCCAGAAGCGCAACACACGCCGTCCGAGGGTCTTGCCAATGGGTTCATGCTGTGCCGAGAACAGGGCATAGCCCGTCATGCCATAACGCAAATCCAATCCGTCACGTTCGATGACTTCGAGGACCACTTCGAAGTAGGGTTGCTGCGCGGCCGCGCTTAATTGATCGACGGGAATGTCCTGCGTTCCACTTTGAGTGAGCGAAGGCAGCGTGATTTCGCGCGATCCGGAGGGAAGTATTCGGACAATCCTTGTTTCAAGCGGCTTGGATGGAGCGGCGGCCAGACGGAATTCAATTCGATCGCCAACCAGAATGTGGGTGCGGGCAAGTTGTTCCTCGGAAACAACGGTTCGTATCCGAGTCGCTCCGGCGGTCAACATGGCCACAGGCTCGCCAACCTGGAGGTAACGGCCGAGGGCCGAGGCATTCAGTGATTCGACTATTCTGCCATCGACCGGAGCGAACATCGCCAAGCCCTCTTGATCTTCAACGGCTTTTTGCAGCGCCGCCTGATACATGGCTGCCCGTGCCTGCTCCTGTTCAATGCGCGATCGGTCCTTGACGCGAAGGGCGTCGACTCGAATGCGGGAGGCGGTCAGCCCGGCCTGGGCCTCAAGAATGGCTTCGCCGGGTGCATCGCTCTGAATCGTTGCCACGGCATCGCCGGCTAGAACGGTCGAGCCGGGAATCACTTCGATCCGCTCGACAAACCCGGCGGTCCGTGGCCGAATCACGACTTCGTGCTCAGCGGAAACAACACCGGCCGTGAGCACCTGGCCACCGAGGGGAAGCCAGAACACTGCCGCGGGCAGCACGATGAAAACCAGCATGCCCAGCGAGATGGCCCGAACCCGCACGGCGGCCGTCTCCTCGGCATGCCAGAGATACCGGGTCAATTTTCGAGCGACGGTTGCCGCGGCCGCTCCAAGGAAGAGCACCCCTACGGCCATGCCCGCCGCCTTGAACTTCGTTGCCAGGACTCCCGCGATTGTCAGCAGCAGGGCCACGCGATAGAGGCCGGCGGCATATCCATATCCGAACAGAATCCACCTGAGCCCGAACGTTTCGCGGTCGTCCCGTTGTTGCACGCCCAGAAATAAGCGCTTCAGTCCATTCAAGACATGATGTGCGGAACGCTGGCGCAGGTTGGGGATTTCCAACCAGTCGCTCAGGATGTAGTAGCCGTCGTAGCGCATCAGCGGATTGGCGTTGAAAAGAACGGTGACGACGCCGGCAAGGAAGATAACGTTGTAGGCGATGGAGTTTATGAGCGACGGACCGGTTGCCGCCCAGACCAGCACGGCTATGGCGGCGCAGAAACTCTCGACGTACATTCCCGCCGCACAGACCATCAGTCGCTGTCGCTTCCTCGGAAACCCCCAACACGCCGAAGCGTCAACGTAGGCGCATGGCGTAAAGACAATAAGGTACGCGCCCATTTCCGGCACGTGCCCGCCGTAGTGCTTGCAGGCAAAGGCGTGTCCGAACTCATGGATGACCTTGAGCACGATCAGGGTCGCAATTAGCAACGGAAGATTCTTAGCAACGAGCACGCCGTGAATCGGCTGAACCAGGTCTCCGGCGTGCTGAAAAGCGACAAATCCCGCCGCCGTGCAAAGGGCCGCCCAAAGGACGTAGGCGCCGGTTGAAAAAAACGGGCGGGCCAAATAGATCGTGCGGCCGAGAAAGGCATCGGGGTTCCAGAGCGGCAGGCGAAGAAAAAGAAACCCGAATAGTTTCTCCTTCCGCCGGGCCCGCTGACGGGCTTGATACCGCTGGTACAGGGCCTTGTCGTCGGAGATCGGAAGTCGGAGGAATCCAAGTCGATGCAGCATCAGGACGAATTGATAAAACTGCTCCTCGGACGCGGGCTCGAGTCGCTCCTCTTCGACCAGTCGGGCAAAGATGGTCGAGAGCGCCTCGCCCGCCTGAATCCGCACGAAGATTTCGTAGTCCTCAAGCGAAAGGCGCTGGCTTTGAAAAGTCATGGGATCGCGCACGACGTAGGAGACTTCGCCGCGGAATACGTGCCGACTGACTTCCAAGTCCTCGCGCAGGCCCACGTGAGCGGCGCCCAGCGATTGCGCCAGCGTGGCCGGAGGTTTTGTTGATGCCGTTGGATTCATAACCAGAAACGCAAACGGAGATAATCGACGATGCGATGGAATGCTATCCAGCGGATCGGCCGACGACCGACGTCTATTCTCGCCACGCCCTCCATGCCCGGCCGAATCCAGCAGGAAAAGCTGGTTTCAAGAGGGCCATGCTCGGCGGACAACTCCGACTGGTCGCTCGTTGAGGAACGCTTCGCGCTTCGGTCGGCGTGCGATTCTCCATTTCCGGAAGTTAACTCGGCTTCGGCAATAAACACGTTCTTTTCGCGGCGGAGTTCCGCGCCCGGGCGAACGTGCGTGATGCGGAATTTCTGGGACTGTTCCGGCTTGGCGAAGCCGGTAAAGTGTCCCGAGAGTGCTGGATTTTGAAAGGTCTGCCCGCCGTTGAGGCCCGCTTCGACCCACGATAGGGCGTGCTCGGGGATTTCCAACTCAAGCTTCCAGACCGAATCGGGGGCAACTTGGAAGAGTGACTCGCCTTCGACGAGTCGGTCTCCGACGCGCTTGCGGAGGTCTCCATGAATGACGAGGCCATCGAACGGGGCTCGCAGCGAGGCCCGCTCGATCCGGCTCTCGACGATCTTCAATTTCGCCTCGACCAAGGCCTGATTGGCCAGGGCCAATTGAACCTCGACCGGCGCATCCGCGGCCATCGCCCGATCCTTTTCGCGTTCCAAGACGTTCCATTGGGCCTGAAGTTCGGCACGCTGGAGGTTCCAATCCCGATGATCGAACACGGCCAGAACCTGTCCCGCGGCGACCGTGTCGCCGGGCACCACGAACGTTGCGGCCAGTACCCCTTCGAAAGGCGCGCTCAGGTGCCGGGCCTCGGCCGGTTGCACGACGCAGGGCACGCGCACGCTGTAGTCGGCGCTGCCGAAGCTGCAATAGACGATCGCAATGGCCAGCCCGGCCGCGCACAGTTTGCGACCCATCCGACCAGGAGAGAGCAGGGCGTGCCACGAATCGACCACCGAATCCGCGAAGTGGCGGATGGCGGACCGATGGGCCTTTCGGGCAAGCATCAGAGCCGGAACCAAGGTGGCCAGGCGCGCCGAAAGCTGATCGAGCTGCTCTCGAGACAAACCCTGATCTCTGCTTCGACGCAGACTGACGACGGCGACAACCCGGTCATCTACAAACAGCGGTATAGAGGCCACCGCATCGCCCTTGGATGCGCCGTGCCATTGCTTGTGCAGGCGATGATCCCCGGTGTCGCTTTGTTCAGACCACGCCTCCTCCCGCGGAAAGACAATGGAGGATTCCGCATCGAGACATTCTTCCATCGCCGCTCGAAGACTGGCCGCGCCCGGTGAACGATCACCAATCTGGTCCAATCCGGAGATCGAGAGTATTCGGACGTGGTTCCGTTCGGCCAGGGCCAGCGCGACCTGGTTGCAATCCATCCGGTTGCAAAGCTCGTTGGTGACGGCAAACGCGAATTGCTCGACGGATTCGCAGGCGGCGGCCTTGGCCAGCGCCGAATCTCCTTGACGCGAATCGCCGGCGCCAGTTTTTTGAGGTCCGACAAATTCGCAGCAGAAAGAAACCAGGCGGCACAAGGCTTCGAGCGCGGCCAACCGCGCGGTCCATTCCGCGTCGTCGCTCACGTTTGTAATCAATGCCAGGGCGCCGACGGCCGGGCCCGATGGGTCGTATATCGGCGCGGCGAGCAGGGCCACCCGCGCATCACCCGACCGCGACTTGAGCAACCTGGCGCTCGATCGCCCATCGGCCAGGGACTCGGTCAGGAACTGCTGGACGGCGGACTTCCAGAAGTTTGGATCGCCGGGCCCGGAATGAGCGTCGTCCTGAATTACTTCCGCGGCGTAGCGAACATGAATCGCGCCATAGGGGCTTTGGAAATGGCGAACGATCACGTTGAGCGATTCGCGATGAAGACGGGTACGAGACGTGACACTGCGCGCCAGAGCGATGATATCGGCGAATGGGTCGCTTCGCTCCGTTGCCGCCTGGGGGTGTAGCCCCTTTGAATCCGACATCGCCGTGGGCATTCGCCCCCCTAAACCCGGCTTCGCCGTGCGCTGCGATGGCTCCGTCGCCGTTCTCTTGCTCTCAGTGGCCACTTCTGACGATATCCCTTCCCCGAAGTTAAACCAACTGGCTCGAAGCAGCGGAGCGCACGCTTTCCGGCAGACTGATCGAAGCAAAGAAAGTGAACCCCGCCTCGAATGCATCTTCGCGGATCAGGCGGCATCGCACGCAACGTGCGAAAGTCAGTGGAAGATCAAGTACCTGGCGGTCGAACGACAGCCGATAAACGTCGCCGACACGAAGGGGCAGGGGGAACAGAACGCTGCACCCGCCTTCAGACACGTCGCCGCTGACACCCTTGAGCTTCAGCTTGAGCAGTTCGCTGGCGTTGCCGGGCTGAAGTATGACCGAGGCCTTCACTGACAAGCGAAAGTGGGCCCTTTGCCTGCGAATCTCGTCGGGTGTGTTTCTTTCCAGATCGCGCAGCAATCCGAACGCCTCATCGCTGCCCAGCAGGCCGCCACTTTCCAGAGGGTTATCAATCATGGCGATCTCCGACAAATGGCACGACCCGCCTGGGCGCGCCGGGGTTGCAATGGCTATTCCACACCGGTGGGCAAAGCCCGCTTGAAATCGACTTTGCCCGTTGCGGGAACAACCGACGAGGCCGGGTTTAAAGGGGCGAATGCCCCCGGCGAGGCCGGGCATGGTCGGGCAGAGCCCGCGACGGTCGAACTGAAGTCGACCAAAACCTTCAGCCCCGAAACCCAGTGCCCATCTTTGTTGTCCACGGAAAGCTTCACGCGAAACGTCTGGCTGGCGCCATCGGCAAGGCGGCTGGCGAAGATCACCTCGCCAATTCTCACGGGCCAGTCGGCATTCTCAGGCCGCACGCAAAACTCGGCCCCGGCCTTCACCCGACCGGCGAGTGACAGCGGGCAATCGACGGTGACAAGCAGGGGATCGAGCTGCGCCAGGCGCAGGACGCCCTCAAGCTGATCCACTGTTTCGCCGGGATGCTTAATCCGCTCGGTGACGTACCCATCAAACGGGGCCCGAATTCGATATTCCTCCAGCAACCGCCACTCGCGTTCGTAAGCCCGAACGGCCTGGGCCTGATTGAAGACGGCTAGCTCGTATTCCAGGCGGGCCGCCTCGGCTGTCGCAGACGCGTCGCTTAGCTCTTTGGATGAACTGTGCTCGCTGCCATGCAGACGCACGAGACGATCGAGATCGCGCTGGGCCTGCTGAAGTCGCGTCCGCGCGAGCTCAATGTTCAAGTCGGATTCGGCCGCGGCCCGGGCGAACTCGGCGCGAGAGAACTGGATCGACTCTTCAAGCTGAACAACAAGGTCGCCGGCCTTTATGGTCTGTCCCTCTTCGAAATGAATGGCAGCGATGCGCGCGGGTTGCACGCTGGCCAAAACTGCCGACTGCGCGGGCCCGGTCATGCCGACAACTTCTTGCGGGCCCCGCTGTGGATGACGATCGCCCAGGCGAGAGCCGTCCGAATTTATAACGGCGAAGAGAGCGACCAATAGAAAACTTTGTGTCACAGAAATCCCCGGTGCGGCGTCATCCATTAAACCCGGCGTTGCCGAGCAATCAGCGTCCACCTATTGCCGACAGAGCCGACAAATCTATTTCTTCATCGCGCGCGACGGCAGCTTATTCAATACGCTGACGAGGGCACGATTTCTCGATACCTCGGGCGCATACGAAAATTGAATAACTGGAGCATTCACCGACGGAATCCTCCGCCGCGATTGCTGCAGAGGCCTTTCGGGCTCCCCGCAACATCTTCTTCGGACCGGTTCGAACCGACGTTTAGGCGGCCCTTTCGAGCCCGGCGGACAACTAACGCATTGCCTGACAAATGGGATTCGACATAGAAAACTCGATCACATTAGGTCATTGACCGATAACCAATGAGCCAAATCCGAATTCGCCAGACATGCGGGTTTCGCCCGCTGGAATCCGGCTCGGATGGCGGCAACGCACGATGGAAGTCGGCTTCGCTGGGAGTCTCGGCCGTTCAATCTCCGCCGCGCCGACAGTTACGGTTGAGTATGAGAAATAGAAATGCAATCTTCTGTTAAACCGGTCTTGCTCTTGGTGCTGGCGGTTGCCGCGGCGATCAACACGATTTCATTCTTCGGATCACAGCTCTGGGTAGCGCCGGATACGAGCTACTATGTTGAGTTGGCCGGTGGGATTGCCGAACGTGGCGATTTCTCGAACGAACTGTTTCTGATCCGCCCGCTCGGCTATCCGCTCATGCTTGCGGCGATCTTTCTTCTGTTTGGCGGCGCGAGTGCGATCGTCATTCTGGTCGTGCAGCACGCGATGGTCGTCGCCACGGCCCTGATCGTCGCGCTCCTCGCCTGGCAACTCACCCAGAGTCGCGTTGCCGCGGCCGCCGCGGGGCTTATGGCCGCATGCAGCCTGCAACTGCTCGCCTTCGCCAATGTCATTATGACCGAAGTACCGTACGCGCTGGTGCTGGTCTTGAGCGTATACTCCCTGGTGCGATTTCAATTGACCGGTCGGGTGCGATGGCTGGCCGTGGCATCGATGATGGCCGGCGTGGGCTACCTGTTTCGGCCTATCGGAATGACCGTGGTTGCGGCCTGCGCACTTGCCGCGCTGATGCACGTCTGGCGTCTCAGGCGTGCCGCCTATGGCGTGGCATTGCCGAATGCGACCACTCCGCGGTTGCCTCGTTTGCAAACCTGGAGCAAAGGCGCCACTGTGTACGCGATGGCGGTTGCTCCGGCATTCATTGTCACCGTGCCGGGGATGATCCAGAACAAGCTCAATCATGGTGGCGATCTGTCCGCCCAATGCGCCAATCTCGCCATTTATTACCGCGCGGTCTGCATGGATAAGCTGGACAGCAGGCACAGCCCGGCCCTGGATGACATTCGCGATACCGTTCGCGAAGCGGTCGCGCTCGGACACCTGCCGCCGCACGTTGATCACACCCAATGGGGCCACGTTTGGAAGGCCTACGAGTCCGTGCATGGCATGAAGCTGTCCGAGGCGAGCATGATTATGGGCCGGGCCGCCCGGGATCTCATCCGAGAACATCGCGGGGCGACGATGAAGCGGACTGTGAAGTACGCCAATTGGATGCTGATGGTGCCGGATTCGTTCTATCGGTTTCACCCCGGCGGCGCCCGCG
>JBGTDB010000239.1:0-2945 GCA_041748515.1 Phycisphaerae bacterium | reverse complement strand
CGGGCCAGCGGGCGCGGACAGCGCGTTACGCGAACGCCGGTTCAGGCCCTGGCCGACGAGCTGGGTCTGACCGTTCTGCCGGTCGAAGACATCAACGCACCCGAAGTGATTGAGAACATCCGTTCGCTGGATTGCCGACTCGGCCTGGTTATAGCCTTCGGGCAGAAGATCGGTCGCGAATTGATCGAATCTTTCCCCGGCGGATTTGTTAACCTGCACGCGTCGTTGCTACCCAAGTATCGCGGGGCCGCGCCAATCAACTGGGCAATCGTTCACGGCGAGCGGCGCACTGGCTGCACAGTCTTTCGCATTGTCGAACGCATGGACGCCGGTCCGATTCTGGCGATGGACGAAACGGAGATTGGCAAGTTCGAGGTTGCCGGGGAACTGCACGACCGGCTGGCCGAACTAGGCGTGCGAACAGTCCAGGCCGCGTTAGCTCAATTTGAAAGCGGACGGATTCCGGGGGGCCTCCCCCAGGACGAGTCCCAGAAGTCAATCGCCCCTAAACTAAAAAAGTCCGACGGCCACGTGCGGTTCGATCAATCGGCCCGGCGGGTCGTCAATCACATTCATGGGATGACGCCCTGGCCGGGGGCCACGGCCCGATTTGTTGCCAACGACGGGCGGTGGGAGGATGTGGCTTTCATCCGAGCCCGAGGCGCTGCCGAGGGCGGGCCAGGTTCGACGGCTTCTGAGGCTGTGCCGGGGACGCTCGATGGGAACCTGCACGTCGTGACCGCGAGCGAATCAATGGAGATTCTGGAAATCAAGCCCTCCTCCGGTCGGGTGATGAGCTGGGCCGATTACGTCAACGGCCGGCGCGTCGCACGCGGAGATCGATTCGTTTCCCTCGAACCGTAACAGCACACCGTCACTCATCGCGAGCGTTTGACTCGGCGAAAGCGGGCTTTGCAACCTGTGTCAAAGGGAATTGCGACTCGGGTGGCACCGGTTTTCAACCGGGTACGTGTTTAGCTCGGGGATTCGCCTTTTTTAAGAACCGCGACAGGTAAGGAGCGGTTTGGGACGCCGGTATTCCGATGAGCTTCGCTGCGCAAGACCGCTCGTTACCACTCGCGGTTCTGATCACAAGTCCGGTTCCAACTAAATACGTAGCCAACCGGTGAAAACACGGGTTGAAATCCCGTGCCACACTCTGGCCACAGGCAATGGGCGGGCGATGTTCATTCTTGATGCGCCGTACGGCATTCATTTTTGGCTAATGCACTGATTCGGGCGATGACGGGCCGTCCAGTCCGTAACGTTTCATCTTCTTGTAAAGCGTTGTGCGGTTGATGCCGAGTTGCTCGGCGGTGAGCTGTCGATTGCCGCCATTTTGGCGAAGAGCGGATTCGATGATACGCTTTTCCGGTTCGGCCAGGGCGTTCTTCAGCGTCATGGTCCCGGCCGATTGAACAAGTTGAGCGCCGGCCGCCTCGCGGATCAATCTATCGGGGAGATCGGCCACGGCGATGATGGGGCCCTTCGAAAGCACGACGGCGCGTTCAATGACGTTTTCCAGCTCGCGAACGTTGCCCGGCCAATGGTAGCGTTGAAGGACCGCCAAGGCGTCGGCGTCGATGTCGCGAATGTTCCGCCGGAGGTCGGCATTGAACCGGCCGATGAAGTGCTGAACGAGCAAAGGGATGTCGCCAAGCCGGTCGACGAGCGGCGGAACGTCGATGTTCACCACATTGATCCGATAGAACAAGTCCTCCCGGAAACGTCCGGCCTTGACCTCGGCTTCCAGGTCGACATTGGTCGCAAGGACTACGCGCACGTCTACCGTTTCGGTCTTGTTGCAGCCCACCGGCTCAAACTGATGCGACTGGAGCACGCGCAGTAACTTGACCTGTAGACTGGGCGAGGCCGCGGAGATTTCGTCCAGAAAAATTGTTCCGCCGTGCGCCGCCTTAAACTTGCCCGCCTTGTTCGCCACCGCGCCGGTAAACGCCCCGCGCACGTGGCCGAACAGCTCGCTTTCCAGAAGCGTTTCGGGAATGGCCCCGCAGCTCACTTCGACAAACGGCTCCCCATCGTCGACGGGCCCGGTTTTGAGCGGGCTTTGCCCGTCGGCGGAGCCCGGCTTTATCAAACGATGCCCGCGCCCGCTGAGCTGATGGATTACGCGGGCGATCATCGACTTGCCCGTTCCCGACGGACCTTGCAGCAGAACGGTCACGTTGGAGGGGGCCACCGCCTCAACAAGGTCAAACACCTTCAGCATTCGATAGTCGTGTCCGACGACGTTTTCAAGTCCGTAGCGCATGTCCAGGTTTTCGCGGAGTATCCGGTTCTCGCGCAGGATTCTCTGCTGGGCGATGGCCCGCTCGATGCAGATTTTCAGGTCGTCGTCGTCAATCGGCTTGGTCAGGTAGTCAAAGGCCCCCATCTTGATCGCTTCGACGGCGCTTTCGATGGTGCCATAGCCGGTCATCATAATGACCACCGCGTCAGGCCAGCGCCGCCGCATCACGTGGAGGAGTTCGAAGCCGTTTCCACCGGGCAGCGCGACGTCGCTCAGGACGACGTCGGCCGGCTCGCGATCCATTTCAGACAGGGCCTCGTGGAACGAAGCCGCCCGACCAGCGATGTATCCTTCCAATCCCAGAAGCTCACCGAGCGAATCCAGAATGATTCGGTCGTCGTCAACGACAAGGATTCGGGCAGTGCGCGCGGGCGGAGGAGCGGCAACCGATTGGGAATAGCCTGGACGCTTAATCATGGTCCCTCGACAGTTGAAGTGCGGCGAACGCGCTGACCGCCCGCCGTAACACATTGGGAAAAAGGAATTCTGACGGTGAAGACGGCCCCCCGGGGCTCGGCCCGGTCGGCCCAGATGAATCCGCCCATGTCCCGCACAAGATCGCGGCAGATGGCCAGGCCCAGGCCGGTGCCCTGTCCGGGCGGTTTGGTGGTAAAGAACGGTTCGAAGGTTTTTT
>JBGTDB010000238.1:0-2241 GCA_041748515.1 Phycisphaerae bacterium | reverse complement strand
TCGCGTTCACTGCGTGCACCGCATCTTCGACACTGGTTACCGCGCGCTGGTTGTCATCGGCGGCCGCGGACATGACTGCGGCTGCTTCGCGCACGTGACCCACGGCTTCGACAATGTCTTCGAACGCCTGCTCGGCGCCCTTCGATGCTTCTTCAGGAAGGCGAAGCGTCCGAAACTGTGTCCGACTCTTTCTTCAGGGTCGAATCCGCCGGTCGAAAGTGCATCCGCCGTCGCTTTGGTTTCTCAAGGCGGCCGAGGCCCGGTCCGATGTACGCACGTCGGGAGTCCGACAAGAACCTTGAGTAATTTTTTGGAGAAAATTCGATGGCAACAGCTACAAAGGGACGCGCCACCAATCGATCGCGTTCAGCATTCGGCGGCTACTCGGGCTGGTCATGGGGCACGGGCAGCAGCTATGGCAGACCCGCCGCGACGACCCGCGGCCGCAAGACGACCCGCCGCGCCGGATCGGGCGGAACCGGCTACAAGTCGGTATGCAGCACCTGCGAGCAGAAGATCAATTCGTACAAGACCATCTGGAACCAGGCCAAAGGTCCGGCCACGGTCAACACGCCGACCCCGACGACCCTGAACACCTTTGCCAATTGGGTGAACAAGGGCGCGGTCGTTCAGATGTGTACGCCGGCGCAGGTTTCGCGCTGGGCTCGTGCGAAGAACAAGAGCTTCAACTCGAGCAACCCGACTCCGACGTCCTGCAAGAGCGTCCTAACCGCGAAGTTCGGCAAGAGCGCCATCAAGGCCGTTTGCCGCACCAAGGGCGGCTTCCTCGTCGCCACCACGCCGACGATCAACGGCAAGACGTTCAACTTCCCGCGCTAGTCGCGGATGCGGCGGCGGGATTCCAATTCCGTCGCCGAGCCCGATTGGCGCAACACGCGACAATCGGCGAAACGATATTCCGAAAGGGCGGGCGGCTTCCCAAACGGGGCCGCCCGTCCTTTGCGCTCAACCGCAACCGTCGCCTTGTTTCCATTGTGCGGACCCCATTGGCTGCCCCACAAGCGCGTAAGCGGTGTCACGGACACGCCGCGATCGGCAGGCCTGGATAGAGCTGGTTGAAGATCAGGACGTTGATCACCAAGCCCACATCGATTACACTCACATGGTTGAACGGATTGGCAGGGTGGTTGGAGAATCCTCCGCGCAAGTACGTTCGGGATTTGCACGGCGCCGGGTTCAGCTCCACCATCCAGTCGCGTACGCCCGACAAGTCGCTGACGTTCACGGTGCCGAATCCAGCAACTACGTCGGCCCATAAGCCAGTGGTAAATTGCGCGGATGGGGACGATGCCCCGCCCTCAGTCACGTGTGTTACCGTATAAGTTGAGCTCGGGACCACCGCGTTGCCGGTTACGTGAATTACCCAGTTTGCCGGATCAATCGCGGCTACCTCGGCAGCCCAGTTGCGATACTCTGGCACGCAGCCGAGAACCGCGCAAGCAAAGTTCGGGCAATCTGCCGGCGCGTCGGGACAATTAATGGACATCTCCCCATGATTGCTTCCGTTGAAGCCCACGGCGTTGACATATCGGACCATCGTGCCGGAAGCGGGTGGCCCCGGCGGCGAGGCGATCGAGGTCAGTTCGACGCGGATCGCCGTGGCCGTGGCTCCGACGCCGTGGCAGCACGCCCCGGTGGGAATGACCAGAACGCCGGGAGTCAAGAACGCAATTGGGATGATCTCGGTTCCCAAGTTGGTCTGGGCGATCTGGTTACGCGTGGTTGCTACGTCTCCGGGCGGATCGCCTAAGGCAACGGGCGTTCCCAATAGGCCGACATGTAAAACCCACGCCACGGTCGAAGGACGCGTCAGTCGCGATCGATAAACTTGCATGATCCATTCTCCCCTTTCGCGCTGGCTATCTTCGACTTAGACCGAACAATTGTCTCCGGAAGGTTACTCATTTCACCGAGTTTTGTCAAAGTGTGTTCGAATCAATGTCAGGCGCACTTTGTCGAAGAATTTGATCGTATCTTAGCCCCGATGAGCAGCATCAGCGCCAGGATGGTCAAACCCCAGTCAGAGGTCGTGGGAATAGCCGGAAACAGGATGCAGTCGGGGATGCCGTCGTCGTTAACGTCCGCAAGGTCGTTGAGGCCGGGGCACTGGTCGACGCAATCCGGCACGGTGTCGCCGTCCGAATCCACGTCGGAAACGCCGCAGCCGCAAATACCAGGGGCCGTTTTGTCTGGATCGAACGGACAGCTGTCGTTGCAATC
>JBGTDB010000237.1:0-5508 GCA_041748515.1 Phycisphaerae bacterium | reverse complement strand
TTATCATGCATGGTTAATTCCTTGCAGGAGAGTCCCATGAAACCGAGTGCGATAAAAATAATGGGTAGACTGTCGAATGCGGGTTCCGCTCTTTCCGAATTCCGCATTCAAGAAAAAGCGCCCGTACCAAACAGACCCAGTTACAAATGACGTAACCTGTTGCAAACAAAGGACTTACGATCGATCGGCCGATTCCGAGCAGAGCCAGTTACACGGCTTTGAAACCCAGTTACACAAGGTTCAAGGTCAAAAACCAGCAGTCGAAAGCCAGTTGCCCGGCCGTTACGTGCGCCGAGTTTGCCTGCGAGCGCGCCGTCGAAAGACCGGCCGACGGGTTCACAAGGTTGGCAATGGACCGTCTGCCGGGCCGTAGATGCGGAATAGGAGGATGTAAACCAGAACGCCGGTCAGCGACACATAAACCCAAATCGGGAGAGTGATGCGGGCGATGCGCCGGTGGCGGTCGATGCGGCCGCGCAAGCCTTGATACAGCGTGTACGAGGCGAGAAACGGAACCGTCGCCGCGAGTACGACGTGCGTAATCAAAATGAAGAAATATACCGGCTGAATCCAACCCGTGCCGCCGAACTTCTTCTCCTGTCCGTAGTAGCGATAGGTCAGGTACGAAGAAAGAAACAGGATTGAAACGCAGAACGCGGCGACCATGCATCGCTTATGCGCGGTGATTCGCCCGGCGCGAATAAACCCGAAGCCGGTCAGCAGGAGCACGAACGCGATGGAGTTCAAGGTCGCGTTGATCGTGGGCAGATCGGAGAGTTCGATCATGTTCCGGCGGGCTCGGCCAGCAGTTTCCGAACGTCGCGCAACACCTTCGCCTCCATGCCGGATTCAACGCCGTCATGGGCGGAGCGGATGTTGCCCGCGCGATCGACAATGACCACGTAGGTGCTATGCATCAACGGGCTGCCGTCGGAGGCGGGAACCACCGACTGAAGGAACCCCTTCTCCACCAGAGAGTGAACGTAGTTCTCGTCCGTTCCGGTCAGAAACCACCAGCGGGCCGGGTCGGCGTTGAAGCGCTTGCCGTAGTGGACAAGTGCGGACGGCGTGTCATTTTCCGGATCGAGGCAGATGGAGACGAGCTTAACGTCCGGCTCGGCGGCCAGTTCATATTGCATGCCGCGCATGCGGGCGCTGAGCTCCGGGCAAGGGCCAGAGCATCGGGTAAAAATGAAATCGGCTATCCAGACGCTTCCCAGCAAATCGGCCTTGGTGACAGGCCGGCCGTGGCTGCCGATCAGCGAGAAATCTGGAACGGCGGAGATCAGCGGGAGGGGCGGGCCGGTTTCGCGCGGACCGGTCTGCCAGGTCAGTGCCCAAAGAAAAAAACCGCCCGCGGCCAACAGCACGGCCCCGGCCCAAAAAACCGCACGGCCGGTCGATCCACCGCCTGGCGCGGCCTCATCGTTATCCATCATTGTGGCGTTTGAGAGCCCAGGATCCGGCTCCGTCAGAGTCGTCATTGAAATGATTTATCCTTTCCGTTCCACAAGTCGCGCGGCCAGCGCCGCCATGACCACGGCGAAGCCGATCGTAATCGCCACGCTAACCGGCATCGATGGTGCGAGCACAAGCGCCGCATCGGTATTCCAGTATAGTGCATGGCGCAGGGCCGTCACCCCGTAAGTCAGAGGATTGGCCATCATGGCCCACGCCAGCCAGCGAAACGCCCCGTCCGGAGGAAACAGGGCTCCGGATAGCAGCCACATGGGAATGAGGAACAGGTTTATGATGGCGTGAAATCCCTGTGTTGAGTCCATCGACCACGCTATGCAGAATCCGAGTCCGCATAGATCGATACCAAGCACAAAAAGGATGAAAAGCGAAGCGGCAATCGACCCGAGTGAAAGTGTAACGCCGGCGAGCGGCGCCAAGGCCAGGAATAAGGCGGCCTGACCGACGGCGAGAGTCGTGCTCCCAAGGAGCTTGCCGAAGACGATCGACGATCTGGCCAGTGGGGCGGCAAGCACGGCCTGCATGAACCCTTCCCGACGGTCCTCGATGATCGAGATCATCGAGATTACGGCCGTGAAGAGGACGATAAGGACGGTCATGCCGGGAAATGAGTATTCCAGATAGTCCATCCCGTTCGCGCCATCCGGGGCACCGTATCGGAATGACCGGCCGATCCCGGAACCGATCAATACCCAAAAGACGATGGGCGTTCCCAGGGCGCCCACGACACGGCTGCGCTGGCGCAGGAATCGGACGACCTCGCGTCGCCAGAGGGACAAAACCGGCAGATACCAGCGAACGGCCGTGTCAGTTTGTGGCATGGCTTCCTTCCTTGCCCGGCGCTCCGTCCCAGAGTCGATGCCCGGTCAGATGCAGAAACACATCGTCCAGCGTCGGCCGGCCGACCGTAACGCTCTCGATCTCGTCACGAAACATTGAAACCAGAGTCGAGACAAACTCGTGCCCTTTGTCGCTGTCAATATAGACCACGCCGTCGGCGACCGTCGCACCGACGGATAGCCGCCGGCGCACGGCCTCGGCGAAATGGTCGGCATTCTTGGCTCGAACGGTGATGACCTCGCCGCCGAGCGTCGATTTCAGAATCGCCGGCGAATCGCAAGCAATCAATCTTCCGCGATCAAACACCGCCACGCGGTCGCATTTTTCGGCTTCCTCCATCAGATGGGTGGTGAGCAAGCAAGTGACGCCATCTTCGTTCCGAAGTTCGCGGAGCATCTGCATGAGATCGGCGCGAGCGCCGGGATCGAGCCCGGTGCTGGGTTCGTCGAGAACGACGACCTGCGGACGGTGCAGGAGACACTTGGCCAGTTCGACGCGGCGCTGCAATCCACCCGATAAGGTCTCGACCCGGTCGCCGGCGCGATCGAGCAGGCCGAAACGATAGAGAAGCTCTCTACCGATTGACTTGAGGCGCGGACCGGACAGACCGTAGAGCGAGCCCTGGAGCAGGATATTCTCCCTGACGCTAAGTTTTTTATCGAGGCTCGGATGTTGAAAGACAATGCCCAGCCTTCGCCGGACCAGGGCGCGCTCGGCAAACACGTCGGCTCCGCCCACCGTGGCCATCCCTTTCTGAGGCTGAAGGAGCGTTGTCAGGATGCGAAAGAGCGTTGTCTTACCGCTGCCGTTGGGGCCTAGCAGAGCAAAAATCAAGCCGGGCGCTACCGCAAGGTTTACCTTGTCGAGCGCCACGCGATTGCCAAAACGATGCGATAGGTCGGCAGTTTGTACGATGGGTTCGTCGCCCATGCTCAGGCCACCGGAGTTTTATCGAACAACATGACGGCCAGGAGCAGCGGCAGGTAAGCCACCGAGGCGATGACGTGAAGTCGGGCGGCGCGGGGCGTCATTCTCGATACAAAAACCACGCCGCTCATCAGGAATGCAACGCCTAGCAGCATGGCCGAGACGGCGTAGACCGGTCCGACAAGCCCCCAGAGGGCGGGAAGCATACTGGCGGCGATCAGGCCGACCGTATGGGTGACAACGTGAAGTTGTGTGCGCGAGCCGTCGTGGTCGATAACGGCCAGAAGCGGACAGCCGGCGCGGGCATAGTCGTCTCGATGCTGCCAGGCGATGGCGGCCACGTGGGGAAACTGCCAGAAGAATATGATTCCAAAGAGCAGCCATGCGCCGATATCGAGCGCCCCGCCGGCCGCGGTCCAGCCGATGACAGGGGGCAACGCTCCGGGGATCGCCCCGACAAGGACGCACATCGACGTTCGCGTCTTCATCGGCGTGTAGATGAACGCGTAGGTAAGGAATGTGAACGCGGCGAGTCCAGCGGCCAGGCCATTGACCGTGAGGGCCAACAATCCCACCCCGCACACGGCCGAGGCGCAGCCGAACCAGACAGCTTCGGCAAGGGTGAGCCGTCCGGTGGGAAGCGGCCGTCCGGCGGTTCGCTCCATCCGGCGGTCAGTCTCGATTTCGAGGCATTGATTAAGGGTATTGGCCCCGGCGCCGACCAGGCCCGTTCCAGAAACCGTCAATAGCAGCGCCACCACCGCGCCCATGCTCCAACCGCCGGGCAGGGCCAGATAGAAACCGACCGCCGTCGCCACCAGGACCATTCCGGTAATGCGCGGCTTGACCAGTTCGATATAGGCAGCGGCACGCGCCCGCGCGTCAGACCAGGCGATAGGGGGGCTTAGCTCGATGGATTGGTTCAAGTAGACACCACTGTAATTGAATCCGATGTTGCTGCTCTCTCAACAGGCGCAAGCACGCGATACGCACAAAGGGTAAGAACAACCATGCAGGCGAGCAACAAGGCCCCGACGACGACGTGGGCCGAGGGAACGCTCCAGGCGATCAGGGCGGGCCAGCTTCCGCCCATAACCTTGACCAGCAGGGCTCCGCCGCCGAGAAACATCTGTACGCCGATCAGGGTCACCAGCGCTTTTCCAAGGGCGGAGATCATTCGGATGGAACCAAAATGGTCGATGGCCCACATCGCCACAAAGCACAGGAGCAGAATGACCACGGCCGCCCAGATCAGGTGCCCGGCGAGGGCCAGATTGTTTCCAAAGTGGCGATAGGCCGCGCCGGTCGCAAGCTGGAGAAACAGGCAGATGGTGGCGACCAGGGCGGTGCGCTGAAAGAAAACGGCGCTGGCCGTTTCCGTTCGTTGAGCAAGAGCGCTGTTCCAGGCGCGGGAAGTCATCAAGACGGTAATGCATGCCAGAGAGAAGCACACTTGGCCCCAGATTCCGTGGATCATGGCCAGTTCGGTCGAGATTTCCGTGACCCGAAGGCCGCCCAGGACGCCCTGTACAATGATGGCCAGCAGCGTGCCGACGCCGACAGTACGGATCCAGCCGCGCTTCGGCCAGGAGAGGGTCGCCAGGCCAATCGCCAACATGCCCACGAACCAGCCGATCAGCCGGTGGCCGTGCTCCCAAAGCTTGTGTTCGTCCTGAAGCCAGCCCGGCGGGTTTATGAAGTGACTGTTGGACGTCGGCCAGTCAGGAAAGGCCATTCCGGCGCCCTTGCTGGTGACGCCGGCGCCGACGAGCATCAGGGGCAGAATGGCCAAAGCGGTGATGATTGCTAGAATGTGGAGCGCACGGCCGCGCGAAGCACCGCGGCATTCGCCAAGCGTTGCATCGCCCGCGTAATGGGGCGCTGGGTCGCGCAATACGTCATTGTTCATCCTGAATTCGCCAATCCGCGTTGAGTTTGCGGCTTCGGTGCATCCAGAACAGCCCGGTTCCAGCGATGCAAGCGAGCATGGCGGAGACCACGCCGATCATCACGACCACGCCCATGAAAGCGCCCCGGACCATCTCGGAATCAGGATCGCCGTAGCAAACCGCGCAGGCCGCAACCGAATCCGCGAGAAATCCGAGAACCGCCAAGCAGGTGAATAGTCTCAGGGTTTTCATATATATGCCACATGCTTGAGCTTTTTGAGGAACCAGCGGCCGTAGGCCATCAAGGCGATGGCCATCAGCCAGGAAAGAACACCCCAGATCAGCGAAGAAACTTCGCCGGAGCGTCTGTAATCGC
>JBGTDB010000236.1:0-4218 GCA_041748515.1 Phycisphaerae bacterium | reverse complement strand
GGCTCGGAGCATTGCGAATTTTGATCTGTCGGCGGCGCTGGCCCGGTGTGATGACCACCTCCTGGGCCACGGCGGTCACGCGATGGCGGCCGGGCTGCGTGTGTCGGCGGAGTGCATCGACGAATTCACCGAGGCGTTTGTTGAATTGGCCAACAACGACCTGACCGCACAAGATCTTGTGCCCAAGCTGCGCCTTGATGCCGAGGTTGGGCTGTCCGCGATGACTGCGCCGACGGTTCGGGGGTTACTTGAGCTTGGCCCGTTCGGATTGGGCAATCCCAAGCCGCTGCTGGCGACGGATTGGGTGGAGCTCGCGGCCGAGCCCCGATGCGTCGGGGCCAACGACGCACACTTGCAGGCCTCGTTTCGTCAGAACGGGTGTTGGATGCGGGGGATTGGATTTCATCTCGGGCCGCGGATTGAAGACCTCAAGAACCACCGTCGCTGCCGGGTGGCGTTTGAGCCGATGATCAACGATTTCAACGGCCGTCAGAACATTGAAATGCGGATCGTGGATTTTCAGTTCCCGGCGTGAGACCCGATTTCCATTCAGTTCGATGGGGGCGAATCCTGTTCTACGCGGCCGGCGTCCGACTTGACAGCCTCAAAGTTCTCATTTGCATTGGCGCGATTCCGGCCCGCTCCGAGCCAGAGGGCTTCGCCGGCGGCGGCGATGAGCATGGCCGGGACTACCCAGATCAAGTACGACTTCCAGACTGACTCGGCAGGCATGGGGACCATCCATCGGGCGATGCTGAGGGTGATGGCGTAGAGGATGGCCGGGGGCTCAAACATGTTTAAGGCAAGGCCGAGGCGAACGCGCCGTTCGTCGTGGGGCAAAAGCATCAGGCAGGGCGAGAGTGTCTGATCGGGGAGGCTGACGATGATTCGAAAGGCGATGCCGAGGCTCAGCCCCACAAAAGTCACGCCCAGCAGCGAGGCCCCGGGCCAGGGGCCCAGGAGCACCAATGTGGTTAGAATCGTGATGTTGTTGGCGAAGATGATTGCTGCACGGCCCAGCCAGCTTTGCGATCGCAGAATGGGAAGGACGACCCGCCGCACCCACCATTGGACGGCCTGTACCGGCGGCAGGCTTGGAAATCGACCGGCAAGCCAGCCGAACCAGACAAACAGCACGACCAGAAAAGTGCCCAGGAAGAAGGCGGACCAGATTCCATTCACGTAAGGCTCCTTTGGTGCGGTTGCTCATCGCACTGATGGCCGCCCATTGTAGTGCGTCAAGCTAGCGGGTTCGATGTAATCCTGACTTGGCTCGTTACGAAGGCCTCGAACGGCGCCAAGGGAGGCGACAACAACTCTGGGCGAGGGTCGCCCGTTCCGGTGTGGCGCGGGTCCATGGGCAACGAGAGCACATGCGAGGCGCGCTCCGCTGCTTTCAGCAGGGGCTGGTATGCATCTTTCGCAATCAATTTGCCGGGCTTAGCATCGGAGTTTGAAATTGAACCATAATTCATCTTACTTGGATCGTTAAGCCGGAGCCTATTTTAGGGGTCGATAAACACTTGCAAGTCAAGCAGCTCGGAAGAGAAGATGAGCATTATTTCGAGGCTCTGCACCTGGCGCTTGGGGGCGTTGCTAATGCCAGTGCGCGCGCCCGAAGGCGGCGCGGCGACGAGTTTCTTTCGGATTGCGAAGGCAGATCGCTCGGGGCAGACCTCTTAATGGCGTCCTTCGACGGCGAAGGGCTTTGCGGATCCTGTTTAGCGCTACGGGCGCCGGGTCGAGCGGCACTTCTGCTCACTCCGACTTCAATGCGAACCGATCGAGAGCGGCGGGGAATCGCGTTAGCCCTTGTCGCGGCGTGCAGGGAAGCGAAAAAAAGCGATCTGGCTCTGTTGCAAGTGCTCCTGCCGCCTAGGGACGAGACCATGTCGGCCATGGCCCGGGAGGCCGGATTTCGGTTTCTGACGCGATTGCGGTACCTCGAACGTCCGATTGAGTCGCGAGAGCACGACTCTCGGACCGCCTTGGACCTGGATTGGGTTCCCTTCAGTCCGGAAGCGGCCGGGATCTTCCGTCAGGCCGTGGAATCGAGCTATTCGGCAAGCAGGGATTGCCCGGAATTGAACGGTCTGCGGACAACCGAGGAAGTCCTGGAGGGGCACCGGTCGGCGGGAGACTTCGATCCGGACCTCTGGACTGTGGCCCTGCGGGGCCAAGAGCCGGTCGGCGTCCTGTTACTTGTTGGGATTCCGCGGCACCGGGCGATCGAAATCGCATACATGGGCGTCGCGCAAGTTGCGCGTGGAGCAGGAGTTGCGAACAGTCTGCTGGCACAGGCAGTAACGACAGTGGAGCAGTCGAGTGCCAAGTTCTTGACACTTGCGGCCGACGAGCGGAATCAGCCGGCGCTTCGGCTTTACGAACGGTGGGGCTTTACACCGATCGGAATCCGCGACGCCTGGATCGCAACCTCCGCCGGGACCGAAGGTTGCGCGCCTGTGAGGGCATGAGCGTTTTTGACCCGGAATCGAGAATTCACAAAGTGTAAGAAGGCGTCGATCGCTCCATTTCTTTGGGTCGAAAAGCGAAGCGGTCGCCTCAAACGAGCGCGCATCAAAGATTTTTTTGAACGTAAGTACTTATGCCAGCGAAACAACCGCGATGCGCGGCGGAATATTCAGATTTTGTTATTGACCTCGGTGGCTGAGCTTGGTATTTTTCACGCATGTGGCGCCGTGGTGATTCGGGCCAAAGTTCGGGCCGGTCGGCACCGGCCTGATGTCGGCGCTGCAACAATTTCTTTTCTTAATTCGCCGTGCCCTTAACAAGTTGGGCAACCGTTAATTTGGGTTCCTTTTCTGGAGGAGGAGCTGACAGTGATTGTATGCGCCCAGGATCCCGTGTTGGAAATCGAGGCAAGGATTGCCCAGAAGCTTGGGCCAAAGAAGTACAACGTGTGGTTCAAGAACGCAACGCAGTTTCATGTTGCGGGAAACGTATTGCGGGTGTGCGCCCCGAACAATTTTGTCGGCGAGTGGATTGAGCGGCATTTCGCCAATGACATCATCGAGGCCGCTCGGGAAGTGACCGGGATCGAGTTTTCGCTTTGTTTCTCGACTGATCCCAATCTGGCCAAGACGCAGGGGAAGCGACAGCCTGATGAGCAGGTGAAGTTTGTGGCCAATCAGCCGGTGCGACCGACGCGAGACCTGCGGCGCGGAGCGGCCGGACCGCGGGCGCTCAAAGGGAAGCTCGGCGACTTCGTGACCGGTTCGTCGAATCGCCTGGCCTATGCGGCGGCGGTGAGCGTGATTGACAATCCCGGCGGACAATACAACCCCCTGTTTGTTCACGGTGGCTGCGGGCTGGGTAAATCGCACCTGTTGCAGGCCATCTGCAACGGCTGGCAGGAGAAGCATCCTAACCTTCGCTGGCTCTATGTCACCGGCGAGGAATTCACGAACGACTACGTAGTGGCCGTGTGGGCGCGGGAGATGGGCGCGTTCTATTCCCGCTATCGTGATCTTGATGCCCTGGTCATTGACGACGTTCATTTTCTGGCCAACAAGAAAGGGACGCAGGACGGCTTTCTTCAGACGGTCAAGGCCATCGATACGGCCGGCAAGCAAATCGTTCTGGCCTCCGACGCCCATCCGAAAATGATCGGTCAGTTTTCCGAATCACTCACGAGTCGATTTGTTTCGGGCATGGTCGTGCGCATCGAGTCGCCCGACCTCGAAGTGCGAACGAAGTTCCTTCGCCAGCGCGCTCAGCGGCTCGGGGCGAACATCAGCGACGTGGTGATTCGACACGTCGCGGAAAGCTTCGTGGCCAACATTCGCGAACTGGAAGGCGCCCTATTAAAGGTGGTGGCTCATGCTCAGCTCAGCGGCGAACCCATCACCCTTTCACTGGCCGAGCAGGCCATTCGCGACCTTGTTCGGCAGACGGCGCCGGTGGTGATGCTGTCGGACATTGAGAGCGTGGTGTCCATTTACTTCGGGATTTCTCCGGCCGATCTCCATACTTCGCGGAAGTCACGGACGATCGCCCTGGCACGTGGGATTGCGATGTATCTCGCGAGAAAGCATACCGGAATGAGCTTTCCGGAGATCGGCCGCTTCATGGGCAACAAGAATCACTCAACGGTCATTCTCGCGTGCCGTCGGATCAGCACGTGGCTGCAACAGGACTTGACGGTTCAATGGACGACGGCTGACGGCCTGCGTGAGCAGAAGCTGGCCGTTGTCCTTG
>JBGTDB010000235.1:0-9520 GCA_041748515.1 Phycisphaerae bacterium | reverse complement strand
CAGTTGCGAAAAGTCGATGGCAATACTGATATTGCGGTTTTCGATTGCGGCGCAGGGCTTTCACGCAATGTCATCACCTTCGCTCAGGCCGCCGACCGAGTGCTCGTCGTGACAACGCCGGAGCCCACGGCCGTCACCGACGCCTATGCGGTCATCAAGACTTTTCGCAATCATCAGCATAGTTCACCCATCAGTCTCGTCGTGAACATGGTCGAGGGCCGCGATGAAGCCAGGGCCGTGTATCGTCGCATTGCCGGCGTTGCCAAAAGATTTTTGAATTTTCCTATTGCAGACGGCGGCTACATACTGCATGATAGTGCCGTGGAGTTGGCCGTTCGGGAGAGACGACCTTTTATCATGGCTCGTCCATCTTCGAATGCCAGCGTCTGTGTCGTCTCGATCGCAAGTGAGTTAGCGCGGACTTGCGGCGGATGGCAGGAACGCGGCAGCTTCTTCCGGCGTCTCGCCGGGTTGTTTATCTAGCCGCGTATCGCATTGTGAATTTCTTACGATCGTACCCCGGTACGGATACCGGGTGCGTTGGCCGGGTGGATGATTGCAACGGAAGGATCCGTCGCAAATCTTCCGAGAATCATCCCTATCCCCGTGGCCCCCGGCGAACACGCGGGCTCTGCCCGCACCAGCCCGGCTTTGCCGGGTGCGACACGGATGTTGCGCGAATGATGCCACGTATAGCGGGCGCCTCTCTGGGGCTGCTCGCATTCACCATCTCACTGGTGGGCGGCTTGCTCGCTGGCAATCCCGCGACGGTGACCCTGTCGCGCGGCATTCTCGCACTCTTTTTCTTCTTTCTTATCGGACTCGTACTCGGGACGATCGCCCAGCGCGTCATCCACGAATACGAGAAGCAACGCAAGGACGAGATGCAGCGGCTTCACGCCGACGGAGCCGACCCGGCCGAATCCGAACCCGCTCAAGGGGATTCGGCGTCGCACCCGAGCGCGTCCGTCGCCACATGAGGCGATAGCGCAAGCGCCCGGATCATGCGGCCGGACCGGCTTCGACGGCGAACTCGCAAGGATGCATTCGAGGAATTGGGAATATCGTGAATCGTTATTCGCCAATCCGAAAGGAGTCAAACATGCGGCAGGTTCGACCCAAGCCCGACCTCGCAAATAGCTGGCGTGAGTACAAGAAGACCGGTGACAAGCGGATCCGCAATGAGCTGATGGTATCATTCCTTCCCATTGTAAGATTCAACGCGGAGCGGATCGGGGCCAAGTTGCCCGGTGAAATCGAAAACGATGATCTCATGTCCGCGGGCGTCTTCGGACTGATGGACGCCATTGATTCCTACGATCTCGCCCGCGGCGTGAAATTCGAAACCTTCTGCGCTCCGCGCATTCGCGGAGCCATGCTCGACGAACTGCGCAGCCTCGACTGGGTTCCGCGGCTCGTCCGCCGCCGGGCGAGCGAGCTCGAACGGGTTTCCCGCGAGTTACAGGCCACCCTCGGGCGCAACCCCACCGAGCAGGAGCTGCTCAAGCACATGAAGATTTCGAACGCCGAATTTGACAAGGTTCGCCGCGACTCGACTGCGGTCATGCAGGTGTCGCTTTCTCGAAAATATGCCGAGACCGACTCCAACAAGGACGTCTGCGAAATCGACGTGATTGAGGATCGCCGCGGAAAGGACCCCGTCGTGGAGATGCAGCGGAAAGATCTGAAGGATTTGATTACCCGCGGGCTTACCCGGGCCGAGCGCCTCATTCTGATTCTGTACTACTACGAAGAAATGACCATGAAGGAGATCGGCGTGACGCTCGATCTTTCGGAAAGTCGCGTGTCGCAGATGCACTCGGCGATTCTCAAGCGGCTCAAGGAACAGCTTGAACTGCGCCGGAAAGAACTTGTGAACTAGTGGTCTGAAAATGGTGGACTCCCGGATCCGGCCGTCGTTTCCCGTGTCGCGACCTTAAGGGAGCGAAATTTGAACCCGGAAGACCAAGTTTGACTGACCACACGCTTGGAAAATCGTGGGTTTTAATCCGCGAGTTCTGAATTCGGCATTCCGATTGTCATGGCCGAGATTCCCCCCGACCTCGCCTCGTCCGCGGCCCAGGCGCCGGTGCAGGCCCGCGAGGCCTTGAAGGAACAGGCCGCGCGTCGCGCGGGCCAGGCCCATGCCGCCAACCGGCATATCCGAGCCGTCGATGAGTCGGGCGTGATTGTTGAGACCGGCGATTCGGACAACCAGGTCTTCGCCGATGCCGAGGGCACCGGCAGCCAGGGTCGCCAACCTTCTGACGACGAATCCCCGGCCGCGGCCGCAGACACCGACCCCCCCGACGCCGACCGGGGAATCACCCGCGACGCCGATGGACAGCTCCATCTCGATCTCGAAGCCTGATTCTGTTTGCGAAATGTAATGGCGATGTGTCGCCGGGAGTTCAGAACACTCCGCCAGGGGGCGCGGACGATCGGGAATCATATGGGAACCGTTCGGCTCTTTCTTCTTAGACATGTCGGGCTAGAATTCTTCTCCGGAGCAGGGCGCTGGATGTTGTGGCGTCGGAATTGAGGCGACAAGGAGCTTTGCCGTGACGACCCGAATTCATGCCATTTGCGAACTGGGCCAGTCGATTTGGTGCGACAATCTCAGCCGGGCGATGATTCGTTCGGGCGAGCTTCAACGGCTGATCGATCTGGGCATCGTGGGGATTACCTCCAATCCGACGATCTTCATGAAGGCGATTTCGGGAAGCACCGATTACGACGAGCAACTTGAAGAATTGCTTTCCGCCGGCGAATCAGACTTGCTGGCCATGTACGAACAGCTTGTCGTGCCCGACGTCGCTGCCGCCGCCGACATCCTCCGGCCCGTATACGAGCGAACCAACCGGCTCGACGGGTTCGTCAGTCTAGAGGTCAACCCCAAGCTGGCCCACGACACGAAGGCCACGATCGCCGAGGCACGACGCTTGTTCGGCGAGCTGGATCGGCCGAACGTGTTTATCAAGGTGCCCGCGACCGACGCGGGAATTCCGGCGATTGAGACCCTGATCGGCGAAGGAATCAATGTCAACGTTACGCTTATCTTTTCCGTCGAGATGTATCAGCGTGTCATGGATGCCTATCTGAAAGGGCTGGCCCGCCTGCACCAGGCCGGGGGCGACCTCTCAACCGTGGCGTCTGTCGCGTCGTTTTTCGTCAGCCGTGTGGACACACTGGTGGACAAACTGCTCAACGACAAAGCGAAGAATGGACAAGGCGACGAAGCCACTCAACTCCTGGGCAAAGCTGCGGTGGCCAATGCCCGGATCGCCTATGCCTGTTTTGAGGATCGATTCAGCGGAGCGGGCGATTTCGGCATGTTGGCCTCAAATGGCGGCCGGCGGCAGCGGCCGCTGTGGGCCAGTACCAGCACCAAGAACCCCGATTACTCAGATACGATGTATGTAGATCCCTTGATCGGTCCATTCACGGTGAACACGCTGCCGCCGCAGACCATCGAGGCGGTGCTCGACCATGGCACGGCCGAGTTGACCATTCATGATGATTTGGATGAGGCGGAGGCGACGTTTAAGCGCCTCGAGAAAATGGGCATCAGCATGAAGGCGGTCACCGACCAACTCACCCGCGAGGGCGTGGACGCCTTCGTTCAATCGTTCGACGACCTGCTCGAGAACCTTGCGACCAAACGCCGCAAGCTCCAGAGCGCGGGTGCGTAATTCCGCGCCGGATCGCGCGGCTACGTTGTTTCATTCCGCTTTCGAGCGCCCACCGTCTGGCCGCACTCCGGGCAAGTACCGGAGATGTTCCCCGTCAAGTTGTAGCCGCACCAGCGGCAAAGACCTTGCCGAACCCGCCGTCAGCGCTTCACCGGTCCCCTGAAGAACGCGACTGTCGGATAGAGGGCGAGCAACGCGGCAGCCATCAGCGTGGTCTTGGGGGCGATGGTCAGTTGGTCGGCCGTGATCAGCACGTCCAGGTCCAGCGAAAGGTGGATCCAGCTCCACAACCGATTGGTTCTTTGCTGAAAAACCGGGTCTTGGGTCAGCGCTTGGTGAGGGGTCACATAGCGGATCGCGTAGATTCCGTTCCGTTTCCATCCCAGGCGATAATCGTATCTGTCGCCGTTTCCGGTCGGGGTGGCAAGCATGAAAACACGCGGTTCGGTCAGGACGGCGGCCATGGTCAGGAATACCAATCCGATGGATGAGGCCGCCAAGAGAACGATCAGTGTCTTCCGCATCGCATGAGAACCCGCCGTGGCGAAAGATCGAAAATCTGCTACAATAAAATGGTTCCGCGACAATTGATCTTGGAATTCTAACCAATCAGTAAACGAATCTCAAAGATGAGTCAAAGCCAAAAGAGCCATTTTATCGAAACCGTCCGCAAGCGCGTCCTCGTCCTGGACGGGGCGATGGGAACCGGCGTTCAGGCGCGGGATTTGTCCCTTGCGGATTTTGAGGGCCACGAGAATTGCACTGACGTCGTGACCTTCAGTCGGCCGGATGTGATTCGCGACATCCACCGCTCGTTTCTTGCGGTCGGTTGCGACGCGGTGCTTACCAACACCTTCGGAGCCAACAAACTCGTTTTCTCCGAGTTTGGCATCGCCGACCGGACCTATGACGCAAACAAGCTCTCCGCCGAGATCGCCCGAAAGGCCTGCGACGAATTCGCCCGGCCCGACCGGCCCAAGTTCGTCATCGGCTCAATGGGTCCCGGGACGCGGCTGCCTTCACTTGGGCAAACAACGTGGGACGTGCTCGTCGACAGTTACGCCGAGCAGGTTCGCGGATTGCTCGACGGCGGCGTGAATGCCCTGCTCATCGAAACTTGCCAGGACATTTTGCAGGCCAAGTCGGCCATCGTCGCTGCCATCGACGCTATGCGCGAAAAGGCCCGACAGGTGCCCATCCTCTGCACCGTCACCATCGAAACCACCGGCACCATGCTCATCGGCACCGAGATGGCCGCCGCCTTGACGGCCATCGAAGCTTATCCCGAAATCGTGGGCCTCGGGATGAACTGCGCCACCGGCCCGCAGGAAATGAGCGAACACATTCGCTTCCTGAGCAAACATTGCAACCGAATGCTGATCGTCCAGCCCAATGCCGGACTGCCGCAACTGATTAACGGCAAGCCCCACTACATGCTCACGCCGGCTGAGCTCACCCGCTGGCTGCTTGAGTTCATCGAGGTAGACGGCGTGAACATCGTCGGCGGCTGCTGCGGCACCACGCCCGAGCACATGGCCGCCGTGGTCGATGCCGTCGGCGACCGTGCGCCCAAAGCTCGCCGGATCGAGTCCGAACCCTCGGTCAGCAGTCTTTATCAGGCCGCGCCGATCCGGCAGGAAAATTCGGTCCTGGCCATCGGCGAACGGACCAACGCCAATGGCTCGAAAAAGTTTCGTGAGCTTCTGGCCGCGGGCGACGTGGACGGCATGGTTCAAATGGGCCGCGAGCAGGTCCGCGACGGCAGCCACGTGCTCGACCTCTGCACGGCCTACGTCGGCCGGGACGAAGTCGCGGACATGACGGCCGTCATTCGCCGGTTCGTCACCGACGTAACCGTGCCGCTGGCCATCGACAGCACCGAAGTACCCGTGATCGAAACAGCCCTGAAGCTGGCCGGCGGCAAGTGCATCATCAATTCGATCAACCTGGAGGACGGCGAAGAGCGGCTGGACAACGTTTGCCGATTGGCCCGCCGCCACGGCGCGGCCGTCATCGCATTGACCATCGACGAACAGGGCATGGCCAAAACCTGCGCCCGCAAAGTCGAAGTCGCCAGTCGAATATTCAACATGGTTACCGAGCGGCACGGCATCCGGCCCGGCGACCTGATCTTCGACCCGCTCACCTTCACCATCTGCACCGGAAACGAGGACGATCGCCGACTGGGCGTCGAGACGCTGGACGCCCTCGGGGCGATCAAGGATGCCTGCCCCGGCGTCCATACACTTCTGGGTTTGAGCAACATCAGCTTCGGCATCAAACCCCCGGCCCGCAAGGTGCTCAACAGCGTCTTCCTGCACCACGCCCGCGAGCGCGGGCTCGACGCGGCCATCCTTCATGCCAGCGGGATCGTCCCGCTGTTCAAAATCGACGAAAAGCAGCGCCGCATGGCCGAAGATCTGATCTACGACAATCGCCGCGAAGGTTACGACCCGCTCCAGGAACTGCTTCGGGCGTTTGCCGACGTGGAATCCACGTCGGCCAAAGTCGATGCCGCGCCGAAATCCGTTGAAGAACGCCTCAAGCATCGGATCATCAATGGTGACCGGGTCGGGCTAGAGGAAGACCTCGAAGAGGCCATGCTCACCCATCGGCCGCTCGATATCGTTAACGATATTCTGCTCGACGGGATGAAAACCGTCGGCGATCTGTTCGGCGCCGGCCAGATGCAGCTTCCCTTCGTGCTCCAGTCTGCCGAGACGATGAAGGCGTCCGTCCGATTCCTCGAGCCACACATGGAGAAAAAATCCGAAGGAAGCAGCCCGGATCACACCGGCCGTGCCGGCGGCGGCAAGGGCAGCATCGTGCTGGCCACGGTCCGCGGCGACGTTCACGATATCGGCAAGAACCTCGTCGATATCATCCTGACCAACAACGGCTACACCGTGTACAACCTGGGCATCAAGCAGCCGATCAACAACATCATCGACGCCTGGGAGAAGCACCAGGCCGACGCCATCGGCATGTCCGGCCTGCTGGTTAAATCGACCGTGGTGATGCGAGAAAACCTGGCCGTGCTGAACGAGCGCGGCATCGATTCGCCGGTTATCCTCGGCGGGGCCGCCCTCACCCGAAAGTACGTCGAGCAGGATCTCCGGCCGGAATACAAGGGGCCGCTCCATTACGCCAAGGACGCCTTCGCCGGATTGCACCTGATGGACCAGATCGCCACCGGCGAGCCGCGGACTTCAGTCCGCGCGGACTCTCAATTGCAATTGACGCCCGCAGTTGCAAGTGCGGATCACGAACCACCCATGACCCCTCCCCCCTTACCAAGGGGGGATTCAGGGGGGTCGCCGTCAATGGACCTCCACGACGAAGCCGCCGAGCGCTATGGCTACGTCCCTCCGATTTCAAACATCTCCCGCGACGAGCCGGTCCCCGCCCCGCCGTTCTGGGGCCGCCGAATCATCGAGCGCATCGAGGCCCGGGCCGCACTGGCCTACCTGAACGAAAACATGCTCTTCCAGGTCCAGTGGCAATATCGCAAGAACCGCCGCTCGCCGGAGGACTTTAAACGCTACATCAACGACGAGGTCCGCCCGATTCTTCGCCGATTGCTCGAGCAGTGCGAGAAAGAAAACATCCTCCAGCTTCAGGCCGTCTACGGCTTCTGGCCGGTCCAGTCCGACGGCGACACCCTGTTCGTCTACGACCCCGATGACCGCGACAAGCAACTCGCCGCGTTCGAGTTCCCCCGCATGGGCAAGCCGCCTTACTGGTGCCTCAGCGATTTTTTCCGCCCGGTTTCCAGTGGCGTAATGGACGTGGCCGCGTTCATGGTCGTAACGGCCGGGCGGCAGGTCAGCGAAGTGGCCCGCGAGTGGTTCGCCGCCGACCGCTACCAGGACTACCTTCACCTGCACGGGCTGGGCGTCGAGACGGCCGAGGCCCTGGCCGAGTACATCCACAAGCAGATTCGCGTGGAGTGGGGCATCGCCGATTCCGACGCCCGAGAGAAGCAGGAAATCTTCAAACAGCGCTACCAGGGCTCGCGCTACAGCTTCGGCTATCCGGCCTGCCCGCGCCTGGAGGACCAGGTCAAGCTCTGGCCCCTGCTCGAACCCCAGCGCATCGGCGTGGCCTTAAGCGACGAATTTCAACTCGAACCCGAACAGACCACCACGGCCCTGATCACCCACCATCGACAGGCGAGGTATTTCAACGTGCGGTGATTTCAAGGGCTGCCTCCGGGCGAGCGCTGCACACATGTATCAGCCCACCGGATGCCATGCGCGTCGTAACGTTGCGGATCACCCAGTTTGACGCAACGGCGAAACTGTCGAGTTGATCCGCTCGTAGAAACCAACCGAAAACGATCAAAAAGCCCATGTAACTGGGTTCAAATCGCGTGTAACTGGGTCTGCTCGGAATCGGCCCATCGATCGTAAGTCCTTTGTTTGCAATAGTTTTTGTCATTTGTAACTGGGTCTGTTTGGTACGGGCGCTTTTTCGTGCTGGGTCTGCCTTTCCGTTCGTTTCGCCCCAGGGGCAGCAACCATGTCTAATATCGTGCGCGGCGCGCGCACTTGCGTTTGACGTTGACCGATCGGGAAGTCCCTGAGAGCATTCGCCGTTCTAAGGGCAATTGAACCATGAAAAACACGAGGGGCACGAAGACAGCGACGGACAGTGAGGTCGGGCACAAATTAGAATGTCCCCCTTTTCCTCCGAACAGACCACCACGGCGCTGATCACCCACCGCCGCCAGGCGGGGTATTGCAACGTGCGATAGCGAAGAACCCATGACACCCGAATCAAAGGCAAGGCTAATCATCGGAAGCATTGTTGGGACTGTCGTAATGTTGACGGTCTGGTCACTTTTTCAGTCGGCGTGGGGGCACATGCTTTGGCCGCGCCATGTCCGGGTAGAGAGCGATGTGCCAGTTTTTGACGTACCGAGCCGGTTTGGCACTGCTTTCCGACCGCTCAGCCTTTATGTCAAATCAAGCGAGGCGGAACCAGGGGTCATTTTGATAACACGAGATACATCCTACCAGGACGATCCGAAAATGCCGTTGAATGGGCCTGTTCTTGAGTACTTGCGCAGCACGCGAAGTATTCGCGAAGTTTCTGTTGAAGAGTGGCGCATAAGTGAAGGCACTGCAACATCCATCGGTTCGTTCTTTGGTAATCAAACGAATTTCTCCTGCATAATTCGCGATGGCGAATTGAAAGTTGGACTACTCGGAAAGGGAGTACAACGATATGCAACCGCCGGTACGCATGCCCTGGGAGTACATCATTCGCCAAAGCGCAACGTTGTAGGAGTTCTTTCAGCAAACGGTCCGGAGCGTCCGTCAGAGGATGTCTTGCCGATGTTTTCGAGCATCGGGGGAGGCTATTACGGACAACATTTCGTTGAGTTTTTTCGGGTTCCGACGATGGAGCCGATCGGTCGCCCCGTTAGGCTGCCGTTCACAACGGCGGGTGGGCTTAGTTGGTCGCCTGTATGGTCGGCGGATGGGCGTTACCTTGTCTATACGACGTCGGACGGAACAAAGATGTGCGTCCTGCACGTCGACATCGATCCAAAGCCCAAGCGGAAGCGAGAGCCGAACCGCAAGGAAAGTGACGAATGATGCATCGAACAATGCTCTTGCCCATACCGGTCGGGCTGGTGTGCGGGATCGCTCTGTACTGCGAGGGCCTTTAGAGTCATGCAGTTGAAACCGGGCCGAAAGAAACTTGTATTTCTGATCACGCTCGTTGTGATTGTTGGCGCATTGGCCTATACCTGTGTGCCCTGGAGGACGAGCGATGTGCCGGTTTTTGACGTTCCGAGCCGTTTCGGAACCGCTTTCCGA
>JBGTDB010000234.1:0-6381 GCA_041748515.1 Phycisphaerae bacterium | reverse complement strand
AATCACGCTTGATGCCGCGAGACTCGAGATTAAATACCCGTTCGAACTTTCGGGCGATTTCGAGTCGGGCGGTTTTGAGGCTTTTCTTCCCGAGGAGCACCAACTCGCCAATTTTATCCCGCAATTGTCGCACCCCGCCGCAACTCGCAACATCCGCACCCTGATTCTCAGCCACGGCCGCGGAACCGAATCGCAGATCGCTTCCGCTTTACGACCGGCCGTAGTAGCCTGGCGGGCAAGGGCTGACGAAAGCA
The DNA here is from genome assembly GCA_041748515.1 of Phycisphaerae bacterium. Classification (GTDB taxonomy): domain Bacteria; phylum Planctomycetota; class Phycisphaerae; order UBA1845; family UBA1845; genus JBGTDB01. The sequence goes on along the minus strand of JBGTDB010000234.1, from coordinate 6,127 downwards.
CGGCACGGTGATCGAGCCTAGCCCATTCCTGAAGTGCTTCGCGTAGAGCAATCGCACCGATTGCCGATTTCACGGCGAAAACATCGGCGACTGATCGCAGGGTCGCGAGTGCCTAAATCTCGGGGACGTCTATGTAATGCTTGCAGTGAGGGCAGGATTGGACGGTGCCGGCCGCGTGGGCAGGGAAGTGTGACGCACCGCCGCAGTCCTCGCACACGGCATCGACATACGGCGCGTAGGGGTCGGGCTGCCGGTCTTGTTCAGCTTTGTGCTCGGCCAACAGGGCGCGGGCAGTCTCGGCCGATTCGTCATCGGCCACGCACACTTCTATTCCCAGTGGGGCCGGGATCGATTGAACATACAAACGCGCAGTCAACTCATTCTTCACAAATGCAGGAATGCCCTGTTCTTCGAGCCAGTTTGCTACCACATGCGCTTCGTCAACCGAATTGGCGCGAAAGACAGTCACCATTTCACCGGACATACGCCCCCCTTCCTTAACCTCTATGCCCGGCGGGTTTTCTTTCGCGCTGAGCGCTTTGGCTTCTTCGACTTTGTTCGCGCTTTCCCGGATTTTTTTATTGACTTTTTTCGCTTTTTCGTAACCGCGTTCGATGCCCGTTTTGCGCTAGACGGCGCCGGGCGGGCCGATTTCTTTTTCCGGGAGCGCACTTTCGCTCGTTTCGCCACAGCGCCTTTGCGCACGCCGAACACATAGTCGAGCACTTCGTCTATGGTACTTACAAGCACAAACTTGAGCTCGGTTCGAACTTCCCGTGGAATTTCTTCAAGGTGCGGCTCGTTTCGAGCGGGCAGAATGATGGTCCTGAGCCCGGCGCGATGGGCCGCGATGATCTTTTCGCGAATTCCGCCGACCGGCAGCACCCGCCCCGATAGCGTGATTTCACCGGTAATTCCCGTCGTCGGATCAACCGCCCGATCGAGCAGCACGGAGGTCATGGCCACAAGCAGCGCCACCCCGGCCGAGGGGCCGTCTTTGGGCGTGGCTCCGGCCGGCACGTGGACATGAAGGTCTACGCTGGCCAGATCGTCGGCCTTCACACGCCATTTTCCCTTGCGGCTGCGGATGATCGACGAGGCCGCGTGGGCCGATTCGCGCATCACGTCGCCGAGCTGGCCGGTCAATGCCAGATTGCCCCGCCCCGGCATCTTGGTCGCTTCGATGAACAAGATTTCACCGCCGCTTGCCGTGAACGCCAATCCAGTCACAACGCCGGGTATGGGTTGGGTGGCCGCGACCTCCGATTCGAACTCTTTGGGGCCGAGAACCAATCGCAGGTCTTCCATTCGGATGTTTGGGTCCGGCGATTCGCCGCGGGCGACAATGGCCGCCCGAGCCCGACACACGGCCCCAATTTTCCGCTCCAGCGTCCGTACGCCGGCCTCGCGTGTGTAGTCGCCGATGATGGATGATATCGCTGCTTCGTCCAGCTTTAGCTGGGCCTCCGTCAATCCGTTCTCGTGAAGTTGGCGCGGCAGCAGATATCTTTCCGCAATCTTGAGCTTCTCGCGGTGGGTGTAGCCACTGATCTCGATGATTTCCATCCGATCGCGCAGGGCGGGCTCGATCGCGCCCATGTAGTTGGCCGTGCCGATGAACAGCACCTTGGACAGGTCGAAGGGCACGCCAAGATAGTGATCGGTAAACGTTGAATTCTGCGCCGGGTCGAGCACCTCGAGTAGCGCCGACATGGGATCGCCGCGAGCGTCCTGCCCAATCTTGTCCACCTCGTCGAGCATGAACAGCGGGTTGCTGCTGCCCGCCCGGCGCAGTTCGCGAATAATGCGGCCGGGCATTGATCCGATGTACGTCCGGCGATGGCCGCGAATGGTCGCCTCGTCGCGAATGCCCCCCAGCGAGATGCGAATGAAGTTGCGGCCCGGCCCATGGCCCGGGCGATGCTCTGACCCAGCGAGGTCTTTCCCACGCCCGGCGGCCCGGCAAAACAGAGGATCGGCCCGCGGCTGTCCTTGTTGAGCTTACGAACGGCGAGAAACTCGATGATACGCCGTTTAACCTTTTCCAGTCCGTAATGGTCTTCGTCGAGGATCTGCGACGCCCGGTCAATGTCGAGGATGTCTTCGGTGTGAACGGACCACGGTAACTCGACCAGCCAGTCGAGATAGTCCATGGTCATGCTGTACTCGGGCGAGGCCTGCGGAATCGATTCGAGTCGCTCCAATTCACGAAAAGCTTCGAGTTCGACCGCTTCGGGCATTTTGGCTTGCTGAATTCGCTCGCGCAGGTCGCCCACTCGTGCCGACGGAGCCTCGCCCTCGCCCAGCTCTTCTCTGATAGCCTTCATCTGTTCGCGCAGGTAGTACTCTCGCTGAGACTTGTCCAACTGGGAATGTACCTGCTCCTGAATCTTGCTGGAGAGTTCGACGACTTCGAGCTGCGCGGCCACGGTGAGATTGATTTTCCGAAGCCGCTCGGTCACGTCGAGAGTATCCAACAGCTCCTGCCGATAGGCGAATTCCAGCGACAGGTTGGCGGCGAGGAAGTCGGCCAGGGCCCCGGGACGCCGAATGCCGTTGAGCGCCTGGCTTGCCTCATCGGGAATGTTGGGAGAGAGGCGGATAATCCTGTCGGCGGCATGGCGAACAGAGTGAATCAGTGCCTTTTGCTCGGTGGTGATCTCCTCGGGCTCGGCATACGGATGCACCGTGGCCAGCAGATAGCCGAGATCGGTTGAAACAGCTTCGATGCCGATGCGCCGCAGTCCGTGGACAATGATCGTCTCGGCGCCGTCGGACATCTTGTACATTTTCAGAACCTGGCAGGCGGTGCCGATGCGAAAGAGATCATCCACCCGGGGGTCGTCTATCTCTGCCTTTCGTTGAGCAACGCACGCCACCATCCGAGATCCGCCCAATGCAAGATCGAGCACCCGCTTGGACTTCTCGCGATTGATTTGCAGCGGCATCAGCGTGCCGGGAAAAACCACCGCCTCTCGAATCGGAAGAACCGGGAGCTGCCCCTCAATCCTGATTCGCTGCGCTTCCTGATCGCCAATTTCCGCGTCAACGATGACATCGACGTTGGCATCGGCCCCCGCCTCATCGGTGGGAATCGTCTCAAACTGATCAAGCGGTTTGGCGTCGCGTTCGTTCATTGGTCGCCTGATGCCGAAGCACGTGGAAGAAGAACCCAAAGGTACCCGCTGCGATAAATGGCGGAAATCCGTTCGACTGAAATGTCGGCCGGCAATGAAATCCGTCGCTCAAATTCTCCGGCGTCGATCTCCATCAGGTGAACGCTGATGCCGAAAGGGACTGCGCCGCCGACGGGGCATTCCGGCGTACTCGGCTTGGGACGCACGCCCCGCAAGAGTAGCTCGCCGTCTACTACATGCACTTCGATATCTTCCAGCTTCATTCCCGCAAGTTCGGCGCAAACGAAGAAGCACGAAGGCGTTTCGTAGAGATTGATTTTCGGGAGCCACGCCTGGGACGGCTGCGAGCGAAAGAGATTGCGGCCGTGCATTTGCTTCAACATGGCCCGCATTTGGGCGGCCAAATTGTCAAATGAACTTCCCCAGTCCTGAAATTGTGCGGCCACGAGCAGTTCCTTACGAATCTTCAGTGAGAACGACAATCCAGTCGCCATTCTACGATGGGTCGCCGCCCAGTCCAACTGTCTGTGAAAATCAGTCTTGAATTCACAGGCCTATCGCATTCCAAAGGGTACAACGCGCAGAGAGCGGCAACTGGACCGGGCGACAATGGATCGCAATCATGATCGTAATTGGTCTGCTTCTCGGCGCCACGCAATGCGGAATGAAACGGCTGCCAACCCAACCCGAAATGAATCGGCTGTAACGGAATCGTCGCTTGTCGGTTGGGGGCGTCGGACTATACTCCAACATTATGCGTAAGAACTACATTCTGGATGCGAACATTCTGCTCCACGACCCCGCGTCGATTCTGCACTTCGCTGACAACACCGTCATCATCCCGGTAGCCGTGGTCGAAGAAATCGATCGGTTTAAGAAGGAAATGACCGAGCGGGGATTCAACGCCCGGGCCGTCGCCCGGATGCTCGATTCCTTACGGGGAGAGCGGAGTTTTGCCTCCGGCATACCGCTTTCCAACGGCGGAACGCTGCGTGTTCATTGCGATGCGGAGGCCGCGTTCTCGCCGACGCCGCGAAACGGCGATCTTGAGGTCTTGCGCACCGCCCGCGCCGTCCAACAGGACGACCCGGAAACGCCGGCCATCATTGTCACCAAGGACATCAACCTTCGAATCCGCGCGGATGCCTCCGGACTTCGGGCGGAGGATTACGAATCCGACCACGTGCGACTTTCAGAACTGGAGAGCCGTACGCCCGAATACGCCCTTGACGAACAAGACATCTCGCGGTTTGACGGCGGGGGAGAGATCGACTGTCCCAACGGATCGTGCCAGAGCGGCGATTACGTCGTCCTTCGGGGCGACGGCGAGCGGAAGAGTTCGCGACTGGCCCGGGTCGCTCCGGACGGCAAGCGGCTTCTCAGATTGGCCATTCCCGACCAGCCCATCTGCGGGATTCGCCCCAGGAATAAAGAGCAATACTTCGCGCTCGACGCCCTGATGAATGACGACGTTCAGCTCGTGACCCTGATGGGCAAGGCCGGAACCGGAAAAACGCTGCTTGCCATGGCCGTGGCCCTGCACAAGGCGCTTGTCGAGCGCCAATACCGGGGGGTTCTGGTCGCCCGGCCGATTGTCCCCCTTGGGCGCGACATGGGCTACCTTCCCGGAGAGATTGAGAGGAAACTCGAGCCCTGGATGAAGCCGATCACTGACACGGTGGACTTCATTTTGTCCATCAACGAACCCATTACCGGTGAGCAAGGCCCGCTTAAATCCGGCTTTGCCGGCGGGCGGGGCCCGATGAGATCCGGCATAGCCGGATGCCACGACGCGGCCGGGCTGATGCGTAACGGTTCGATCGAGATTCAGCCACTCGCCTATATTCGCGGGCGCAACATCGCGAATCAGTTCGTGGTCATTGACGAAGCCCAGAACCTGACGCCGTTGGAGGTCAAAACAGTTATCACCCGCATCGGGCAGCGGGCCAAGGTCGTACTCACCGGCGATCCGTATCAGATCGACAATCCGTACGTTGATGCCAGCAGCAATGGATTCTCATATCTCATCAATCGCTTTCACAACCAGCCGATTGCGGCGCACATCTCGCTGCACAAGGGCGAACGCAGCCCCCTCGCCGAACTTGCCGCGAATCTTCTTTGAGCCTTCTGTTTGCGAACAAAGCCGCCGATACAAGTTGCCGATAGGATGAAAACGCGGAGGGTTCCGACGATGAAGCCAAAGATTTTATTCCGAAGAGTGCATTACTGGCTGGCGATCGTCGTGGCCCTGCCTTTTGTTGTTGTTCTCATCACCGGGCTACTCTTGCACGCAAAGAAGTGGGTGCCCTGGGTTCAGCCGACCGAACTCCGGGGCGGTTCCGGAGCGCCGACGATTTCATTTGACCAAATGCTGGATTCCGCTCGCCTGATTCCCGAAGCGGCCGTTGACTCCTGGGACGACATCATTCGGATCGACATGCGCCCTTCGCGAGGCCTGGTGAAGATTACGGCACACAACCGATGGGAAATCCAGTTGAACGCGGCAACGGGCGAAGTCATGCAGGTTGCCTACCGCCGTTCAGACGTCATTGAGGCGATTCATGACGGTTCATGGTTTGGGGCGATTGTTCGATACGGCATCTTCATTCCCGCCGGGATTCTTCTCGTCGTGATTTGGGGCACGGGTACTTACTTATTCTTCCTCCCCTTCTGGCTGCGCCGCCGAAGCCGAAGGGCCCGCATGCGGTATTCCCGTCGGCGGACTGCTGTGAGTTCTTTGTGAGTTATTTTTTTCTGAAATTTTCCCCCCTAAGGCGATCCATCACTAACTACCGCCCGATTCGCGAGTTATGAAAAATCACAGCCTTTGCAACAGCCCCTTAAGCGGGTTTATCGCGGAGATTTCGCTTGCTTTTCCGGACCGTTTAACGTATAGTACGGGTGCGACGTGATGGTCGCTTTGGTGCTCGGCGCCTCAGGGCCTGCCAGGCAACTCCGGTCGATTCGGAGACGCGCAAAGAGCGTCGGTC
>JBGTDB010000233.1:0-4975 GCA_041748515.1 Phycisphaerae bacterium | reverse complement strand
GGGTCGAGGATGCCGACGAATGGGAGACGGCTCCTCGCACACGATTAATGGACGAAGACCATGCGACTTTTCAGCTACGAGACTTTCAAGCTCGGCGTCAACAACCTGCGGCTGCACAAGCTGCGGTCGATGCTGACCTCTCTGGGCATCATTTTCGGGGTGGCCGCGGTTATCTGCATGTTGTCGATCAGCGAAGGGGCCTCGGCCGACGAGATGCGCATGATCCAGCTTCTGGGCACGCGAAACGTCATCATCAACTCGATCAAGCCGCCGCAGACCATGCAATCCGGCCAGGGGCATGCCCGAATTTCCGAATACGGGCTGACGCGGGCCGACGTGGACATGATTCGTGCATCGATTCCGCATGTGACCAACGTGGTGCCGCTTAAGACCGTGGCGTACCAGGCGCGCAACTCGGACATTTCTTCGCCGATTAACGTGGTGGGCACCAACCCTGATTTTTTCGAAGTAGTCAACGTAGAAATCGCCCGCGGGCGTTCGCTCACGCAGGCGGACCTTGCGAATCGGACCAATTTCTGCGTCATCGGCGACCAGGTCCGGGCCACGCTTTTTCCATTCAAGGACCCACTCGGAGAGACGGTTTTGGTTGAGCGGCACCCGACGGCCGTGCCGTTTACGGTGGTGGGGATTCTTCGGTCGGTTCAGACGGCCGGGGCCCCGGCGCGGGGCGTGGAAGAGCGAGACCTGAACAACGAGATTCTCGTCCCGTTTACCACGGCGATCTCCCAATTCGGCGAGATCACACGGCGCGTCGATTCGGGGGCTCGCGAATTCATCAAGATGCAGTATTCGGGGCTCTATGTAACCGTGGACGAGCTAGAGCGAGTGATTCCCGTTTCCAAAATGGTCGAGCGGGTTCTTGAGCACAACCACCGGCAGGCGGATTACGAAATCAAGGTTCCGCTGGCCCGGCTGGAGCTGGCCAAGCGGAAGATGCGAAACAACCAGCTTACGTTGGGTTTTATCGCGGGGGTGTCGTTGCTGGTCGGCGGCATCGGCATCATGAACATTATGCTCGCCACGGTGACAGAACGCACTCGCGAAATCGGCATTCGCCGGGCCCTGGGGGCGAAGCGAAAGAATATCACAGTGCAGTTCCTTGTCGAAACCGTCGTGCTTTCCACGGCCGGCGGCCTGCTGGGGGTGGCGCTGGGGGTAACCGGAGCATTTGCAATCACGCGCGTCGCGGAATGGGAAACCATTGTCAGCACCTGGTCGGTAGTGGTCAGTTTCGGGCTTTCGGTGCTGGTGGGTGTGTTTTTCGGGATGTATCCTGCGATGGCCGCCGCCAAGCTCGACCCGATTGTCGCCCTACGGCACGAATAGTTGCTGGATTGGGTTCCCGAACTGTCAACGTCTTGTAACGAGTCAAACTGCCTATTTTACCAATTTTGGTTTAGGCTTGTCCGGAGCATTGGGATGTGGTATACTCCCATTGGCTGACGGTCCCCACCGCCGCTTATTCTGGTTCTTCCCCAATTAAAAGCCACATGGTTGGCAAGCGCTGCGAATTTGTTTCAAGCGCGTCGAAGGTCCGTATCAACCGCGGCCCTCGGGCGTGCGTAATAAAGGGGTAGGACACGCGCTTGAATTCGCGGCCGTGATGAGCGGCGCGTTTCGAAAGGAGTGGATGCGATGCAGATTCAAACCAACAGCGCTCCGGACGGCATGGTACCGTCAAAGGTTCTTTCTTCGGTGAAGCTGCCGAGCGAGGCCTTTTTGCGCAATCTCGCGCCGGAGGACGAGGTTCTGCTTTCGCGCTTGATGAACGAGCCGATCGAGTTCGTGGAAGATCCGGCGCTGGAAGATCGTTCCATCGAGAAGCGATTGTACGGTGGTCCGGCCAAATTCGCGGACTCAAAGTCCACGCGATTCGCGGAGAATTCCGACCAGATTTCTGACATGATCGCCTCAGGCGAACGGGTTCCGACGCTTTCCGTCGCACAGGAGGCGCACCTGTTTTTGCGATTCAATTTCGCTCGCAAACAGATTGTCAGGATGTTGCAGAAGTTCGCCGATCAGAAGCTGACCGCCCCGGCGGCTCGGCAGTTGCTGGCCTGGGGGCATCGGATGCTGGCCGCCCGCAGTGCGATCGTGCGGATGAACATGCCGCTGGTGCTGGCGATGGCCAAGCGAACCCGGCTTTCGAACATGGATTTCAACGAGCTGGTCAGCGAGGGCAACATGGCCCTGCTTCGCAGCGTCGAGAAGTTCGATTGTTCGCGTGGTTACAAATTCAGTACCTATTCGTGCCGGGCGATCTTGAAAAGCTTTTCGCGCGTGGCCATGCGGGCCAGCCGCTATCGGGGCAAGTTCCCGACCGAGTTCGATCCGGCGATGGAACGCAGCGATTTCGTGGATCGGCAGCGTGAAGGCGTCGCCGAGGACTGCGTGGAAGAGCTTAAAGAGATTTTTCTTCAGAACCTGGCCGGGCTCAGCGACGTCGAAAAGACGGTGCTCAGTGAACGTTTCGCCCTGACGCCCTGTGTGGTGGACGGCGAGATCGGGCCGAAGACGCTGGAGCAGGTCGGCCTGATTATCGGCGTCACCAAGGAACGGGTTCGACAGATTCAAAATAACGCTCTACGGAAGATGCGGGCGGCGCTGGAAGATCGCTTCCTCGCGGCCTGATCCGTCAGAGCGCCAGGTTTCCCCTCCTCCAAAGGGAACTTCGGTGAACGACCGCACGGGACGATCAGCGTCCCGTGCGGTTCGTTGCTTTTACGTGGCCGCCTCCGCCTCGTACGATGCACTCATGCCGGTCTTGCAAGCATTATGGAACGGGTCGCACCTGCACGTTTGGGCCGAGGCCGACTGGGTGCAAAATGGCATGCACGCATCGGCGGAAACCCCTCCGGAAACATCGGCATCCAAGCCATACGGCCACCGAGAAGGCGCGGTGGCAGGTCGAGTGGCTGCGGCGATTTCGCTTCCGGCGGACGAACTTCGGTCGCTTTGCGGCGAGTGCTGGGACTCTTTGCTGGTTTCCTCGGCCACCGATTCATCGGTGACCTTGAAACTGCCGTTTCAGGACGGTCGATACCTCTCGTCGAGTTCGAGCACCCGTCGCGACCTTGAGGCGCCCGGCGACGCCGGGGCTGACAGACCGGGGCAGAAGCCGGTGGACGACGGGTGGCCTCGCCGACTCGGCGATGAGAACGCGGGCGAATCGCCTGTGCCGCATACGCCACCCCAGGGCGCAAGTTTGGCGAGCGCGCCGATTCGGCTGCAATCCTGTCGCGTGGAGACGCTCTGTTTCTCGCCGGCGGATGCCATCGATCTGCTCGATTCCCACGACTGGGGGGACGGACTTCGGTCGTCGCTTCCCACACATCAGGGGGTTGGAATTGGAACCACGGTTCAGTTCTGGTCGAAGTCGGCGGCACTGGTTCTTGAACTGCTCGCGGGCCAGCGGTTTGTGCCCGTCGTTCGGCGCGACGCCGGCGAAGCCGCCCTTGAGAGCGCGAAAAGCCCCGAGGAAGTACACAATGGTCGCTGGCTGGTGGCGACATTGGATCTGGCAACTGCCGATCGGGTGCGGAAGCTGACGGAATCGATGCCAACCGCGTGCAGAGCCTTTGACGCGGTTGGCGAGATTCGGGCGGCCGACCTTATGGAAAGTTTTCTTTTGACGACCGGTGACGCCGTGGTTCGCCGCTGCCTGCATGGGGATGAGCTGGCCCAGGCGGTTCACGATCGATCGGCGCACGACCCCAGCATGTTGATCCGCTGGCTTCGCTCGCTGGTGGCGGAGGATTCGTCGCTGGCCGGCTTGCCGTCGGAGCGCAAGGCCCTCGCGGAGCGGGTGCTGGGATGGGTTGGAAAGATCGTGGTCAGTGATCCGGGCCGGACGGTCCGAACCTGCCTGAAATTGATTCCACCGACGACAGACGCCGCGGCCGATACCTGGCGACTGGCGGTCTTTGCCCAGTCTGTACGTGAGCCGGCGAAAACCATTGCCGCCGTCGATCTCGCGAACCGCGGTTTGGGACCGTATCCGGGAATCATCCCGGATGTGTTCGACTACGCTCTGGACCAGATCCAGCGAGACCTGTCCACGGCTTCCGAGCAGTTTCCGATGCTTGCGGCGCTTGGAAATTCCGAAGGCAGATTCGAATGCAATCTGACCACGGCCGAGGCGTACGCGTTCTTGCGTGATGCGGCGCTGGTGCTGGAGGCCGAGGGCTTTCGGGTCTGGCTGCCGGATTGGTGGAAGAGCCACGCTCCGCGCATTCAGATGCGCATGGACATTCGTCCGAAAGACGCGACGCCCGGCGGCGAGGCGCTCAATCTCGATGCGTTGGTTGCTTATGACTGGCGGATCGCCGTCGGCGACGAGAACATTACGCTCGAAGAACTGGAAGGACTGGTATCCGAAAAACAGCCGCTTGTGCGAATCCGCGGGCGGTGGGCGGAGGTGCAGCCGACCGAGCTGCAACGCGCCGTTGAGTTTCTCCGGGAGCGGGCATCGCAGGAGACAACGCTGCTGGACGCATTACGCAGGTGCTTTTCCGCCGACGAAGAGCAAACCGGACTGCCCGTCGTCGGCTACTCTGCCAGTGGGTGGATTTCGGCGCTACTTGACGCATCGGACACCAGCGTCCAGGTGGAGAGCGTTGAGGCCCCGGCCGGGTTTGTCGGCAGTCTGCGCCCCTATCAGTTGCGCGGATTGCAGTGGCTGAGCTTTCTCTCACGGGTGGGAATTGGCGCTTGCCTGGCCGACGACATGGGGCTTGGCAAGACCATTCAGCTTATCGCCTTGCTGCTGCACGAACGGGAAGCCAACCGGTCGCCAGGGCCGACGCTACTGGTCGTGCCCATGTCCCTGGTGGGTAACTGGAAGCGGGAGATTGAGCGATTCGGTCCCGCACTGAAGGCGATTGTACATCACGGCCTGGAACGTCGCTCCGGACAGGAATTCATCGACGAGGCCGCCCGCAACGACGTGGTCATC
>JBGTDB010000232.1:0-8390 GCA_041748515.1 Phycisphaerae bacterium | reverse complement strand
GTTTCTATCAGCGGTTCATGGCCCGCATCCGGGATTTGATTCAAAGCCGAAGTCTTGCGACAATCACCGACGAATTCCCGATCTGTGCGGCGAAGTCCGTTCTGAATTCCGTTAATGCTAACGAGGAGATATCCGAATGATTCTATCGTTCCTGGCTCAAACGCCGACCCAGCCGGCGCCCTCGCCTGCGGCGGCGTTTTTTCCGATCGCCCTCATGCTGGGCGTCGTTGTGTTCCTCATGATGACCGCCCGAAGTCAACGTAAGCGCGAACAACGCGATCGTGAAACGATGTACGGCAGGCTCTCGAAGAATCAGCGGGTCGTCACGGTCGGCGGCGTGGTCGGCACGGTCGTTTCGGTCAAAGACGACGAAGTCGTGCTCAAGGTTGACGAGACGACCAACACCAAGATGACATTTCTGAAGACGGCCGTCCAACGCATTTTAGAAGACGGCCAGACGGCCGGTGGTCGATCCTGAAAGACAGCGCTTCGGGCGGGCCGGAAATCGACATCGCCAAAAAAAACCGACCCCTTTCGAGAATGGCCTCATGTTTGTTGAATTCCTTCAGCGAACACCGCCGCTGCGGCGTTTCATCCATTGGACAAGCTCCGCACGGGCCGCGGAGCTTGTGCGGCGCTTTGAGCCGTACCTTTCGCCTTCCGATTCGATCCTCGACATCGGCGCGGGCACCTGCCATGTGTGTGAATTGCTCCGATCCCGCGGCTTGAGTACAACGCCGATCGACGTAAAAAACCTGAGTTTTGTCGATGGCATCGCACCGACTCTCTACGACGGCAACACACTGCCGTTTCACGATTATCAGTTTGACGTGGGGCTCCTGATCACGGTGCTTCATCACACACCCGATCCGGAGCGGGTCGTCCGCGAGGCCGCGAGGGTCTGCCGCCGACTGGTCATTATCGAGGACATTTATCGAAACCCCATCCACAAGTACCTGACTTTTACCGCGGACAGCGTGCTGAACGCCGAATTCTTCGGACACCCGCACACGAACAAGAACGACGCGGGATGGCGGGCGCTGATTGACCGCCTTGGCCTTAAGGTCCTCGACGCGAAATACCAGCAGTCCTTTGTTGTGTTTACCCACGCGACATATCACTTGTCGCGGGAGCCCTGTCCTAATGAGCCTCTGCGCGAGGGCCACGGAAATCGATTATCGCAAGCCAATGGGTAGACAGACGCCTGCGATCAAGCGGCGGCTTGCTTGCGGAATGCATAACGAAAATAAAGTGCTTCCCGGGTTTTGTAGTAGCGGTGCATGGCTGAGCCTTCGGTTGCGGCGAACTCGGCCACGAAGGGGCGAGCCAGGCGCGGAACCGAATCACGAATCATGGATGCCACGCGCTTGTTCGTGCATTCGAGGGCCCGCACCACGTCGGCGGTGATGTCCTCCTTTTCAACCATTTGCATGTCCCAGGCATCGAGGTTGCGCTGCCAGGGCTCAACGCGCGACTGCATCCGTGTGTCGGCGTAAAGGAAGTGGCCACCGGGGCGCAACACACGGCGGATTTCGTTCAGAAACCGCTGAAAATCGGGATAGCAATGCGAGGCCTCGATATTGACCACGGCGTCGAAAGATTCATTGTGGAAGGGTAGTGCCATGGCGTTGCCGCAGAGGAATCGCAGCCCGTCGCGTCCGTGCTGCCGAGTGCAGAAATCGACGGAGCGCTCAGTGCGATCCAACCCGACCATCATGCGCGGGTTGCGGTAGCCGCGGACAAATCGGGCTCCGCCTCCCCGGCCGCAACTCACCTCCAGCACCTCTTTGCCGGTTAGATCCGCCGGGCGGGCGACGACTTCATAAAGCTGAAGCGTTGTCCGGTTGGGCTCGTCCTCGGGCTTCAGTTCGATGGTCGGTCCGTCCGCCGGCTTGTAACCGTAGTTCATGAACCAGATCGGCCGGTCGCCCATCGCGCCGTTGACATAGCGATACCAGTATTTCCACATCGGGCCCTTCAAGGCCGGGGTGGCGAAGGCTTTTTCAATGAGATTTATGACCGGTGCGAACATGTTGTCCCTTCCTGGACTGTTACATCCTGCATACCCGCCAATCGGCGGGTCGCCTGAATCGAGATAACGGTAAGCGATCCGACCGGCGGAATCCAGCCGCCAAGCCGGGCTGCACGGTTGCCCGATCGAGCGGCTTGGTACGGTGGCCGGAAAAATCATCGTCTTTCCGACGGTCGGCTTCGTCTAATATGCCGTTGCGTGAAGCGGCCGAGGCTTGTCATGAGCGAAAATGACGCGGAATTCATCCGCAGATTCAAGAACGGAGACGCGGCGGGGTTTGCCGACCTGGTCCGCGAGTGGGAGGCGTCCGTTCTTAACCTCGCGTTCCGGATGACGGGCCGAATAGAGGATGCCGAGGACATTCGACAACTGTCGTTCCTCCGGGTCCACCGGGGGCTGGCCACATACGACGGAAACGCCGGATTCTCGACCTGGCTGCACCGCATCGTCATCAACGTCTGCCGAGACCACCTTCGCGCCCGCCGCGCCGATCACCGGCGAAGGGCCATAGTAGGTTCGAACATGATGCGAAGCCCAAATCAGAATGATCCCCGCGTCAAGGCGGAGGAAACTTCGAGTCCTCCCGTGGCCGAGGCTGTGGCCGCGCTGCCCGGTGATTTGCGAGAGGTCATCGTGTTGCGGCACTACTGCGGCCACTCATTCGTGCAGGTCGCCGAGATACTTGGCGAGCCGGCCAGCACGGTGAAGTCCCGGGCCCTGCGGGCGTTGCAAACGTTGCGCGAGGCCCTGGAAAAGTCGGCCGGCAAGGAGAGCAAGTCGCCATGAACTGTGAAGATGTAGCCACCGATCTGCCGGGCCTGCTGTATGGCGAGCTGGATGCCCAGGCCCGCGCGGCCGTCCTGAAACACATGGAAGAATGCTCCGGGTGTGCCGCTGAATACGAATCGCTTGCCGCGGTTGTCGTTCGGTTAGATGAGTGGTCCGGGCCGGAATCTCAAAAGGCGAGTCCAGCTCCCATTGCCAGCCGAGCCGGTGCGATTCAACCGGTCACGCGCCGAATGGCTCCGGCCGTTGCGGCGTTTTCAGGACTGGCGGCGGGCCTCGCGATTTTTCTATGCCTGACCTATTTCCAGGCCGATTTGAGAATTCGCGATGGCGAGTTCGTCCTCAACTTTGGTCGAGGCGCTCCCGCCGAATCGCGGGTCGCGTTGGCAAACGGCGAGGAATTCATGCTCTTTCTTCACGAAAACTCAACGGCGACCGCGGGCCTGACGGAAGAACAGCATAAGGAAATCATCAACGAGTATACGGCCTGGGCGCGGCAACTGGCCGAACAGGGCCGGTACACCGGTGGCGAGAAGCTGACCGACGACGGCGGTCGGATGCTGGTTGCCTCTGCCGACGGGACCTCGGTTGCACATGGCGACTACACAGGCAACGTGCTTTCGGGTTTCTTCCGCATCATTGCCGCCGGCTATGACGACGCCGTCGAAATCGCTCGAACCTGCCCGCACGTAAGATTCGGAACCATCGAAGTCCGGCAGCTTCACAAACTCAAACGGTAGCGATTCACCCTGCACAGTGAAAAGGAGATCCCCATGTTGCGTTACTTCGGCCTTTCTGCCTTTCTGATCGTTTCAAGTTCGACGTTGGCGAATGATCCGATCGCGGGCGCGAGCGTCGCCGAATCCGCGCCGGGCGTTCAGGTCTTCGGCATGGAATTGCCTGTTCGCTCGTTGGACGCGACCGTCGAGTTCTATCGTAGTCAATTGGGTTTCGCGCCGATTCAGTTCGGCCCCGGCTGGTCGCTGCTTGGGAACGACGGAGCCCGCCTACTTCTCAGAAAGGCTCGCCTGTCGGAAACGGGCCCCGCCATCGGCGCGTACGTCAACTATCGCGTTGACGACCTGAACGGCACGCTGGACCAGTGGGATTCTGCCGGAGTTCAGATTCTCGACGTCGAGCCCCACACCATTGCCATCGGCCGCGCGGTTACCTTTGAGGACCCGAGCGGAAATCGGGCCAACCTGATCGAAATTACCGCCTGGAAGCCGCCGCCTGCGCCGCGGCCCAAAGTCTTCAACATCGGGATGCGTTTTGCCGATCTGTCGACGGCCGAGCGGTTCTATTGCGGCGGACTCGGGTTTGCGGTGTCGTCCCGCGATTATCTGCCGAGGACGCTTCCACTGGCTCTTTCCGGCACCAGCCCATTAACCCTCCACCACGACGGTTCCGTCAAACACAATGCGGCTCCTGATGTGCCCGGGTCGCTTCTGCTGCTTTCGGCGCCAATGGCCGCAATCGAACGTTGGACGGCACTGGGGACACTTGAGGGCGATTCGTCGCCTGATGCCGGACCCTGGACCCAGTCTCGTATGGGTCGCGACCCGGCGGGGCATGGCTTGAGATTCCTGGAAGCGCCACTGGCCGACCTCGCTACACCGTTCCCCGGTTCCCCAACTGAGAGAGCACCCGCCCTTTCGCAATTCGACTGGCTCGCGGGAACATGGCGAGCCGAAGACAATGACGCCCAGCTCGAAGAGACTTGGAGCGAACCTCATGGCGACCAGATGCTGGGTATGTTTCGCTGGTCGCGCGGCGGAAAGGTCTGGCTGAATGAGCTGATGTCCATCACCGTGGAGTCGGACGGAAAGCTCGTGTTTCGCCTGCGACATTTCGACCGGGCCATGGTGCCCTGGGAGGAAAAGCAGGACGCGTTTTACTATCCGCTGGCCCGCTTCAGCGGGGATGAGTTCATCTTTGAAAACCCGGCGCGGGACAAACCGCGTCGATTCATCTATCGGCGCACAGCACAAGACGAATTGCTGATTCGAATCGAAGGGCCTGATTCCAGCAGCGGCGAGTCCCTGGAGCACAAACTCAGGCGCGTGCGGCGTGATTAGTCGTTTAAGGTTTCGACAAGACTTGGGGCAAGGACTTCGCGAAGTCGGGCAAGCGCCCGCAGTTCGATCTGGCGGATTCGCTCCTTGGTGACGCCGAAGCGGTCGCCCAGTTGCTCAAGCGTCATCGGCTGGCCGTCGCCGTCATCGTCAAGGCCGAAGTGGCCGGAAACAATCTCCCGCTCCCGATCGGAAAGCTCGCGCAGGCCTTCTTCTATCAACTCGCGGACCCGGCGGCGATCGCTGGCGTGGGCCTCGGCGCTGCTTCGGTCGGCGGCCGCGTCGAGAATCTCCTCCTGGCCGGTGACGTATCGGGCGTAGTGATAATGCTGCTCCGGAACCGAGCGGGCGTAGTTTTTCATCACCGCCCACGTCGCGTAAGTGCTGAACTTGTTGCCCCGGGCATAGTCAAACTTCTCGACGGCCCGCATCAGCGAAACGTTCCCGTCGCTGACCACCTCGAAGAAATTCGGCGACCAGCCGACGTGTTTCTTGGCAATACTGACCACGAGGCGAAGATTGGCCTGAATGATGCGGCGACGGATGGACTCGACCGAGCCCATCAGCTCCGCAATCGCCTGGAAGGACTTTGTCGAAATTTCGGCGGGCTCAATGCCCTTCAGCAACCGAGAGGCCTTGAATTTCAAATAGTTGTAGCGGCGGAACAGATCCTGCTCTTCGTCGAAAGTCAGAAGCGGCGTGTGATAAAGCGAACGCAGGTACGGCGGCAGATCGTTCGGGATCCGCGGCGACGGCCCATCGGCCGGCGGCGGAGTCGGGGCATCAAGAATAATCTCGTCGGCGTTGGGTGCGTCGAACAGTTCGTTGTGGATCCACTCCATCGGGGGATCGCACCACTGCTCGACCTGAAGACGTCGCAGCGTCGATTCGACCTCGCGCTGCCTGCACTTGAATTCCTCGGCGATTGCAACGACGGACGCACCCTCGCGCCATCGCAACCACATGGTCTCGTGCCGCTCGCTCCGTGCCTCCCGCCCTCGATCCGCAAAAATGGGGCAGCCCTTGTGGGCTTCGTCGTAGCGACGCAGCGTGTATCGAACCGTCTCGACCGCACGTCCGGATTCGCCGGCGATGCACTTGGCCGCCGCGTGAAGCTTCATTCGCTTCTCGGCCACGAGTTCCTTCGCCCTCTCGACGATGGCACGCCGCTCGTCCGAGGAAAGTTGTTTGAATGAGGCCCCGCGCGACACGAGATCTTGGTTCCTTGCGACGAATCGATCCACGACACCGCGGCAAAACGCCAAGCGATTGACGCCGTCGTCGTAGTTCAATCGAAGTCCCATCAATCCCCGTCCACGCCAACGCCGGATCGTCTTGGTGCTGACCCCGAGTTCGCGGGCCAGCTCAGCGTGGGTCCGACAAGGCTCACCGATTTCGTTAACCGAAAGATTCGCCTTGCGACTGAGCACCTCGGCCGTGGTGATCAGGTCGTTTACCAGGGCCTTGCCCGGAACCGAGACCTCCGCCGGCTTGCCCCGCTTTTGGTACTTCGTGATGTGGAAGTACACAAAATCCAACGGATACGCCCGGCCGAACTCGATCAGCGACAACAGCCTGGCGATACCCTGAAGCTGCTCCACGCGCAGTCGGCGCGGGGAAAGCTCCAATTGGTGAGCCAGATCCGCCATGTCACTATTGAAGAACTTGGGCATGGATCAGTCTGATCCCTCTGGTTGGGCGATCATCCACTGATGGAAGAATCGCTCTTCGATTGTCCGCCTCGCCGTGGCACCATACTCGGCTACTTATCGGACAACCCCGCCCGCCTTCCGGCAGGCCAATTCAGGCAGGCACCCGGCAAGCCCGGGCCTAAGCAGGTTCGCGTGCGGCCCAGTCCCGTTCACTGAGCCGCGCTTTAACTACAATATATTATCGCCCGGACGTTTCCCCAGGTCAACTCAAAGGGGCACAGACACACCGAAAGAGGCGCTTACGGGCTCGCAGAACCGCCCGGGCGGCGTTCCAGCTCGGCCAGCCGGGCTGTAAAGGCCTGTACGAACGGCTCCGACTCACGACCCTTGATCGCGTTTCGGTAATGCTGAACCGCGTCGGCGACGTAATCCGAATCCCCAAACAAGGCCAGCAGGTAGACCGTCCCCGCCGATTGCGCTGAAACCGTCCAGTGACTGTTTAAGCTCCTGTGGGCTTTCTGCAACGAGGCCATCGCCTGTTTGATCTCTTCGATGCCGCCGCGACGGGCGTTATCTGCTTTGGTCTTCTCGCTGGAAGCATCGGCCTCCTCGAGCGGCAACCCATCGGTCAATCCGGCGATGGCTTCCGCGTCGCGCGAGGCCGCGCGGTAGCGCTCGTAATGAATCCACGCCTTGGCCAACTGGACCCCGGCAATCTCCGCATTGGCGTTGCCCGCCATCCATCCATCATCCATGCGCGTCTGAAATGCCGATCTGGCTTGCGTTTCCGGCGTCATGCTTTGCGTGCGCTGCCGGGCGTCGGACGCCCACTGCTCGGACAGCTTCGCGGCCTGTTGCAATAGATTCGCGGACTCGTTGAATTGTCCGAGCGCCCGTTCTTCGATGGCAAAGGCCTCTGATTGAACGTGGTTGAGAATCGCAAATTCCTCGGATGCAACCTCTTTCAATTCCGCCAGCCGGGCCTTTGATTCCCGCTCCGCGGCCGCATGCGACTCCAGCGTCCGCTCGAATTCGGCCAGATCGTCATTGAGCATTTTCAGAGATTGCTGCTCGATGGCGACTTTCTCCGAAAGGATTTCGTGATCCAGTCGATGTTGCCGGAGCCCTTTGTTCACCGTCAGGTTTCCGGGCTGTCCGTTTTCCAGGTACCGACCGCGGAGATAGTCTCCACTGTAGTCAATCTGAGCGTTGGGATAACCCCCGTGCTCAAGCATGTGCGTCAGACGCATCGCCCTGGTATACGCCTCGCTCAGGGCCAGCATCTGCTGCGAGAAAGCCTCCCCCCCTTGCGGATCGGCAAACCGCACTCCCCGAGCTTCGAGCGATTCTAGCGCCACGCGAGCCTCTTCCGCCTCGGCCTCCGCAGCGGCATGGCGCGATTCCAACTCGGAAATCGTGCGCTGCAAATCGGCGAGTTCCTCCTGTTTCTCACGGAGTGAGGCCTGAATTTCGGCAATCCGATCGCGGACGGTCTCAATCGTGGTCTGAATTCCGCTGTCGGCTGCCAATGAACGTCTGGACAAATGGTCGCCCACTTCGGCCGACACCGCGATCAATTCGCCACGCGGCGTCGCGGCCTCATTGCGTTTCAGCGCCGCCTGCGCCGCGCCGGCCAGTGCCTGCTGCTGTAGGATGACGGCCTTGAGATGGTTGGCGTGCGCGCTCGAGCGCCCGGAAGCGTCCTTGATCGTCACGGCCAGGGCCTTGTTGATTTCGGCCAACGCATCGTTAAGAAGGCGCCCGTTCTCGGAGGCCAGATCGTCATAGGCCCGAACGCCCGTGCGAACCTCGCCCGCGATATTTCCGTAGCTTGGCCGATCGGGT
>JBGTDB010000231.1:0-3563 GCA_041748515.1 Phycisphaerae bacterium | reverse complement strand
TGATGACTTATCGCGACCGCCCCGCCATCGTCGATCTTCTCAGTCGAAACGGTTCGCTGGTCAACGACCAGACGGTACATTTCCAGACGCTGAAAGATGGCGACGTTGTGACCGTGGGTGAGTCGCTATTTCGCGTCCGAGTCATTGAATCCGGTGTTTCCGAGAAAGTGGCTAAACGAGTGTCCGGCAAGCCGGCGGCCGTGCCTGCGGAATCGGAAGAGGAATTGATCGAACTGGAAGCCGTCGAGTTCGAACCGGCGGAGCCCGAAACAGACCTGGTTAACATCGAATCCGTCGAATCGGCCCAAAAATGGCGAATCGCCGACGATATCAAGAAACTCGAGAAAGTCGCCCGGCGTTAGTCCGACCCCAACCGGCCTACAATTGACTCTCAAATCCAATCCGCCGTACAATCCCCTCTGAAATTCCCGACAGATGGGCACACGCGGATTCTTCCATTTGACCGAATTGCGCCTAAGCAAGTTGTGCAGTGTTCTCGAGCAGCGCGGATTCCCTGCCCGGCTAGAGGGTGAGGATCGTCCGATTCGGGCGGTTAACACGCTGGAAGACGCCGGCCCGGGAGAAATCAGCTTCCTGTCCAACCCGAAATATGAGGCGGCATTGTCCGCAACCCGGGCTGACGCAGTAATCCTGAAGGACGGCGTTTCGCCGCCGTCCGGGGTCTCCGCGATTCGCTGCACCGACCCCTACGCCGCTATCACCGTCACCATCATCACGCTGCACGGACACCGGAAACATCCGCAATGGGGAATCAGCCCCGATGCGCATATTCATGCGAGCGCCCGGATCGGAGCGGGCGCCAACATCGCCGCCGGAGCGACCATCGCAGCCGGCGCGGTGATCGGCGATCGCTGCACGATCTATCCCGGTTGCTACGTCGCGGACGCGGTGCGCATGGGCGACGACTGCACGCTCTTTCCCAACGTGGTGGTCTATGAAAATTGCGAGCTTGGCCACCGGGTGACGATTCACGCCGGTTCAGTCATCGGACAGGACGGATTGGGTTATGCGCCGCTTGGCGAGAAGTGGATCAAGATTCCGCAGGTCGGCCGGACGGTGATTTGCGATGATGTGGAGATCGGGGCGAACTGCGCCGTCGATCGGGCCACGCTCGGCCGCACTGAGATCGGCGCGGGAACCAAGTTTGGCAACGTGGTCGTTGTGGGGCACGGCACGAAGATCGGGCCTGATTGCATGTTCGTGGGGCTGGTGGGCATCGCCGGATCGGCCACCATCGGGCGGCATGTCACCCTCGCCGGACAGGTCGGCATCGCCGGGCACCTGACCGTGGGCGACAACGCCTCGATCGGGGCCCAGGCCGGAATCTCCGGCGACGTCGAGCCCAATGCCAAGCTCCTGGGCAGCCCGGCCATCCCGCTCGACCAGGCCAAACGCTCCATGCTGGCGGTCACCAAACTCCCGGAATGGGTCAAGAGGGTCAAAGAGCTTGAGCGCGAGCTGGCCGAGCTGCGAAAAAAGGTCGAACAAAATGGCTCGCACGCACGAAAGATCTGAGGGAAATACCATTAGCGGTCGCCGGCAATTCCTGGGTGGATATTCCTTGGGCTAACTCAGAGCCAACGCCAAGGCGCTGAATTTTCGTGAATCACTTTCCTCTTAGAATTGGCATCGTCGCCGGCGCGGGCCAGTTTCCGTTTCAAGTGCTTGATGGCGCGCGCAAGGCCGGTTGCCGCGTTACGGTCGTCGGACTGCGGGGGTTGGCCGATCCCGGACTTGCGCCGCTGGCCGACGAATTCCGCTGGGCGGGAATTGCCCGGCTCGGCCGCTGGATTCGCATTCTCCGCCGCGCCAGGGCCGGTTCGGTCATCCTCGCCGGTTCGGTGCAGAAGTCGGATATGTACGCCCGCTTCCGCCTGCTGCGATACCTTCCCGACTGGACCAGTGCTAAACTCTGGTTCTTCCGGCTACGAGACAAACGGAACGACGCGGTGCTGGCGGCCGTGGCTGACGAGTTCGCCCGACACGGAATCATCATGGAATCGTGCGTGAAATATTCGGCGGAAAATCTGGCCCCGGAGGGTGTGCTCACCCGGCGGCAGCCAACCGACGCCCAACGTCGCGACGCCGAGTTCGGCTGGCGCATTGCCAAGGAAATCGGCCGGCTGGACATCGGCCAGTCGGTGGCCGTCAAAGAGACCGAAGTCGTCGCGGTCGAGGCCATCGAGGGCACCGATCGAATGATCGAGCGGGCCGGCTCACTGGTTCGCAATGGCGGCTGGACCATGGTCAAGACGGCCAAGCCCAATCAGGACATGCGCTTCGACGTGCCCACCATCGGCCCGGAGACCATCGCCAACCTCGCCCGCTGCCGCGCGGCCGCCCTGGTCATCGAAGCCGGCAAGACCGTCATCATCGACCGGGCCCAGACCCTCGCCGCCGCCGACCGCGCCGGCATCGTCATACTCAGCCGCGGAGAATGAGCCGCAGCCTGCGGGATGGACTCTCGGTCCGAGAACGAAACCAACACAGAAACGGTGCGATCAACGTTGGCGTCAGGGCCAGGTCTCACGGCACGACCGTGACGCTCCCGAATTGCCTGAAATGCTCATCGAAAGCAAATGCACGGGTAATGCCGAGTCGCTCAAGTACGACGCGGCTCACGCAATCGGTGAAGCTCCAGGCCTTGTCTCGATAGGTCTTGTACACCTGCCAGCCATGGGCAAGGTCGGTGGACGAGATTTCCTCAACAACGGCAAGCTCGCCGGATAACAGGCCATCACCGATGGTGAGCGCGACCGGGAACTTATGCCGCGCCTTCAAAAGGGTAAGTAACTCAACGACGACAAGGTTGGTGGTTACGAGCCGTTCAGTATTGGCGAGATACCAAGCGGATGCGCGGGCAAAGTGGGGGTCATCGCGAACAAAGCACGCAAACCAGGCGCCGGTGTCGACAAAGATCACTTTTGCTCCAGGTCATAAATGATTTTGTCGTGGGTCTCGTTGGAATAGCCTAGTTTGGCATACGGATCATCGGTGTGAGGTAAGGCGATCAACTTCTCCTGTAGTTGCAGGAACGCCTGCCGTTGCCGCTCGACGGTGCCAGGCGCTTCGCCATTTCGCCGGGGACGGAGCGAATCAGTCAAGTACTCGATGAGCTGGAGCTTCTCGCCATTGCTCATCGAATCCGCCGCATCCTTAAGATCTTCCAGGCGATCGTGCATGATATAATCCTACCGTTTCGGGCCGGCATGAGTCAAACTCGCCTGGCTTACCGGGCGGTTCAAGGGGTATAACACTTCGCACGAGTCTCTCAGGATGGCGGACTATGAGACGAGCCATAGGAAATCGTCATCATGGAAGCTGCGACTCGACTAGAGCTTGGTCCTCGTCGGGCGGTACTAGCGCAAACAGTCCGCTGATTGGGTGACGGACCCGGTCGTTCGGCCCCCATCCGCTAACTCGCGGTGGAGACATTGTTGTTGATAACTCCTCCTCCCCGCCACCCGACCCCGTCATTCGTCGCCCGATCCCCGCCCTGTAACATCCGATCGCAACCCTCCTTCGTCCGAGCCCCGCCATTC
>JBGTDB010000230.1:0-2363 GCA_041748515.1 Phycisphaerae bacterium | reverse complement strand
CTTCGACCGATCCTGCCTCGCCATGGCTGCCTCCTCAAATCACGGAGGCATCATCCCTCAACCAGGCGCCAAATTGAAGATGGGGTTCGCCGAACGCTTACTGACCAACAAGGCAACCGACAATCATAGCAACGGAAGATCAGTGCGATCCACAATTCGAGCAACGGACACGCGGAGCGACGGAAGAGCTGTGTGACGGACAAGCTGTCAGCGCACTCCTCCCTTCTCGCCAAGAGGGGGACTGAGGGGGTCGGTCCATACAAATGGCCCTAATGAGTTCTAGCCGGCGCGGAATGTCCGAAGGAGAGTCACTACAACACAACCGCCCGGCGTGCGGGTGCAATTCCGATTACATTCCCAACCGTTCCTTGAAAAACTCGCGGCGAACAAACTCAGCGATGTGATCCGCGGCGAGCTGATGCCCCGCGGCGTTGGGATGTTCGTCGGTCGGATCAATGCGGTAGTCGGCGGCGTTCTTCCCCTCGAACACATCAAGCAAATCCAGGAATGGAACGTCGAGTCGGGAGGCCATTTCGTGAATTCGGACATGAACGTCTTTCAGCGGATAGTTTCGAAGCTCGAACAACCAGGGGAACATGACAATTCCATAGGCCGCGCCCACTTCGTAAGCCGCGTCTCGACAGGCCTCCACATCTGATTCAAACATCCGCCATGTCCGATCACGTTCCGGCGCCGCCAGGCCACCGCGGTAGTAGGCAAGTGTTTCACGCCACATGATACGCTCGCGAATTCTCAACTCGACCAGGTGCAGCACCCTCAACGAGCGACCGCCCCAGAACGGGGCCGTCCGAATCGCGTAAATCCTTCTAACGAAGTGCCGAAGCTCGTCACCAAGGTCGTTGGGATAGAGAATGTGAATGACTAAGTTCGGCTTCAGTTCACCGCGCAATCGAAGAAAATGCTCGATCTGGACGTTTGGCCCGGTGGCCGAGAAACCGAAGTTCATGGTGAGCACGCCTTCGGGTCGGTCGGCTTGCAGGCGTGTTTCGAGCAAACGACTTAAACCCTCTTCGCGCAGAACGCCGAAACCATATGCGATCGAGTCCCCGAGGACGGCGATTCTCAGACGGTCGTCGTTGGGATCCAGTTTGTCCCAGTCCTCGCGAATTCCCAAGCGATTGTGTTGTTCGGCCAGAAACTCGGAATAGTCCAGCGCCTGGGGCACGTCGTCCGGATCGTAGAGATCGAAAAACCGGATGGCGAATTCGGCGACAAGGAGGCTCAAGACGACCGCGCTGCCCGCGGCGGCCACTTTCAAATTGCGTCGCAGTCGGCGGGCCGCCACGACGGGACTGTCTCGCCATTCCAGCCATGCCGCGGTGCTGCCGCGAAACTGAATCAGGCCGATGAGTGCGGGAAGACACCAGATTCCAATCATTGCAATAACCATCAGCACCGCGACCAGCAATCGAACGCCCGCCATCGTCGTAACCGCCCGCTCCATCGCCGCGGAATCGAGAATGATCGGCGCCAGAACGGCTAGCACAATCGGAATCAACGCTGCCAATGCAGCTCGCGCATAGGTCATTCTCGCGGCAATCGAATCGTTTCGGGAGCTGGGAGGGTCGGCTTCGTGCATCAGGTTCTTCCGATCGGCTCTGGCGGATTTTGGGCCGATCGCAGATCAAGGTATTCTATCCAGACGCGGCGAATTGAAACGGCTGGCGGGCGGATCATTCTGGACAACACGGCCACCATGGAGTTTGTAGGACTCAGCATCATCGGTTTTTTCGTGGGATTGGCCGGCGGACTCTTCGGCATCGGCGGCGGGATCGTTTTGATTCCGGCGCTGACGATCTTCGCCGGGCCGAATCAGCATCAGTATCAGGCCGCGGCGCTCATCGTGAACGTATTCGTTTCTGTCCCAGCCGTCTATCAGCATATGCGGGCGAGGGCTATTGATCGACGCACGGTTGCCCGGCTCATTCCGCCGGCCATCCTGGCCGTCATCGCCGGTGTCGCCCTCAGTGAAGCACCGATATTCACAAACTCGGGTGAGCCGAGGCTGCGACTTTGTTTCGCCGCGTTTCTCCTGTTCGCCGCAGCGGCCGAAGGCTACAGGATGGCCGTACCGTTTCGCCCGAAGAACTGCCCGCTGAATCCTATTTCCGACGACGCTCACCACGATCGGCCAATGGGCCATGCCCGCACAACCGCGATCGCCCTGTCCACCGGCCTGGTATCGGGGCTGCTCGGCTTGGGCGGGGGGGTCGTCGCCGTACCGCTTCAGCGACGCTTCTTACACATCCCGTTGCGAAACGCCATCGCCAATTCAGCCGCGGTGATTATCGCTGTCAGCCTTGTGGGAGCGCTTGTCAAGAACTTCGCCTACGCCTCCGCAC
>JBGTDB010000229.1:0-10453 GCA_041748515.1 Phycisphaerae bacterium | reverse complement strand
CTGCCATAGCATTTTACCTCCACCCAAAAAACGCTGGAACGACGAAGACGTTTGGAAACATGAACGTACGAACTGAGAATGCGGAAACGGCGCCGGCCACCACTCGATTGTTTTTCCTGGTGTTGCCAATCGCCATAACGCAATCCGAAACCTCTCGTTAATTGTGGGCAACGAATCGTCCTCGCTGTTCCCGCCCCCCGTCAGACTCAGGAGCACAGAACCTCTTCGAGCGAACCGAACGGGAACCACCCTTGACGGGAACTCCCCTCCACCTCGGCCATCGTCATCCCAAAAAACCTTGCCGATCGAATCAGCGGGTCGAACTTGTTAACCGTGCGACCCGGCAACCGGAACGGCCGGTTGAATCACGCGAAAATTACTGCTTGAGCAAGCGACGATGGAACTGAGCGCAAAACCGAGCGCTGCTCCGATGGGGCCGATATTACCATCCTGACACCGCTGGGTCAACTAGTTTTTCCCCACTAAACCTTTTTACTGCACCCAAGCTGCCCATGTTATCAGTCTGAGATACATTATTCGTATCCTAGATCGACTATCACACGCCATCCTAAAGGGAAAAATTAAGGCCCGGAAACACTGCAATCCATGGGCCGTGGCGAGGCGTGTCCTCGAGAATCCAGCTCCTTTAGCTCGGATTCTCGCGTGAGCCTCGAACTTGGATCCGGCTATTGAACCAGGTGCCCGCCTTTCGTACGCTGGCGTTCTGCGCTTTTGCATTCGGAAAGAACCGAGCAAGTTTGGCGCTAGAATCATTCAGCCGACTCCGGGGTTGAAAGCGACGCTCGCCGATACTGTTTGCGCAAAACGCCGTGCCGCATTAACTTGAGTTGCTTCGTTGAGCACGATGTGTTCAGCTTGCGGCGATTCAATATCGATGCGGCGATCGAATCTGAGAGTTTTGCGGCGGGATTCGGCGGGAACCAAAAGTTTAGGGTGCGGCAAGCCATCCGAGATTGATTGCCGCGTTTAGGATGGGGGAGAATCTGTGAACAATCCGGCACGCCGTGGGAGTTTCGCGAAAATTGCACGAAGCCTGCCGCTTCTGATTCTGCTCCAATTCGGCGGGAAAACCGCGGCTCTTGAAATCATCGGCGAACAGAGCGCGGCATCCTCCGAGTCGTCAAGAATTCGATTCGATCGAAATGCGATTCGGTCGATCGGCTGGGATGTTCTGATTCAAAGCCCTTCGGAAAACGACGTAGCAGCAGAAGAAATCGAGGCATTTCCAAGCGCACCCCAACTGACCGTCTCGTACAACCGGGATGGCGCGCCCATGCTCACCGAAGCGCGGTTTGAAACGTCGGGCGCTGTGATGTTGATCGGCCCAGATCGCCGATTCCTGATTCACCAATTGTCGTTACGACACGAAAGCGACGAAAAGTGGACGCTATCAGTTATTCGCAACGAGGGCGAGGAATCTCTGACGGATGCCGTTTTTCGGCTCGAAGACGACTTGCTCCAAATCGACTCAGCGACCGGGCAGATTCGGTTCTCGGCAGCCATCCTGGCCACAGGGGAACTGGGCGGCGACAGCGATGGCATCATCCTCGGCCGCATTTTTTTCCAGGGACACTTCGGCCAAAACGATTTCGCCGAGAGGTCTGCTCCGGGCAATTTTCGACCTGAACCGGTGATTAAGCGGACTTCAGCGGCCATCGGGCCTGATGTTATCGTCGGAAACCTGCACAACCTCGGAAATTACGGCGCATCCGGTGGCATCAGCGCGTTTTCAGTGGGCACGGTCTCCTGTAACGTTGGGGACGCCCCGGCCGTCTGGTTTTCGAATACCAACCAGCACCCGGTAATTGGGCAGAATATGTTCCGGCTGAAGGGCGGTCGGTTCGAGCAAATCGGCATGAGCTGGTTGAAGCACGGATTCTTTGCCCTTTCAGAGACACTTTGTTCAAGCAACTGTCAGGGGACTAACGGAACGTATCTTGGCGTAAACTGTTCGGACCCTTACTCCGCGTTCCTCAACGGCCAGCAGGCTAATCTCGGCCCACGATACCAGGTGAATGCCCATACGGGGTTTTTCAACTATCCCCCGGCTAATCCGTCGTACCACGCCTTGATTGGGCGACGACTCCAAGTGGCGAATTCCGATCTTGATCCGAATCTAAACGCCGGTGCCTTGTATTTTGTCGAGGGCCATTATGTAACGCCGGACGATGCGGCCGCGGGCAACCAGAATAACAACGCCTCCTATCGCCCAATTACGATCACCAACAATGGCTCTCCGTACAACGCGAACCTGGCCGGTTCAACGGTTCGGCAGAAACCGGCGATTCGCGCCTGGCGGGCGCAAGATCCAACCGTGGTTGAGGCGGATGTTCAGGTTCCGGGCGAAGGATTGTTCATCGTGGCCGGAAAGGCGACTGAACTGGGCGGCGGCAACTGGCAATACGAATATGCCGTTCAAAACCTTAATTCCCATCGATCGGGGAAGGCGTTCAGCGTGCCCGTCGACCCGGAAGGGACGATTCACACCGTCGGCTTTCACGACGTGAATTATCACAGCGGCGAGCCGTTCAGCGGCACGGACTGGACTTCTTCCGTTTCCAACGGCTGGATCACCTGGACAACGGAGGACTTTTCGGTCAATCAGAACGCCAACGCCCTTCGTTGGGGCACGCTGTACAATTTCCGGTTTTCAACCAATCGTCCCCCGCGTAGTTCCAATGTGCAAATCGAACTTTTCCGGACTGGAACGCCGGCCAGCGTCTCGACGGGAATGATCGGCCCGATCCTGAGCGCTGTGGATTGCGACGACAACGGTGTTCCCGACCAGATCGATATCGACAACGGCACCCACGCAGACTGCAATGGAAACGAGATACCTGATATTTGCGAGAGCTACCCGCTCGGGGTGGTTCGCGTTGCGGAAGGATTGGACCAACCGGTTTATGTGACCGCCCCCGCCGGGGATCCCCGCCTTTTCATCGTGGAACAATCCGGTCGGATCCGAATACTCTCGGGTGGGAGTGTTCTGCCCACTCCTTTCCTCAACTTGACATCATTGGTCAGCTCGACGGGCGAAAGAGGCCTTCTGAGCATGTCCTTTGATCCCGAGTACGCAACAACCGGGCACTTCTTCGTGAACTACACCAATCTCTCGGGGGACACGGTGATCGCCCGCTATCAGGTCTCGGCCGATCCGAACGTGGCCAACGCTACAAGCGGAACGACTCTGAAGCTGATTTCGCAGGATCTGTTCAACCACAACGGCGGCCAGCTTCAGTTCGGCCCGGACGGTTTCCTTTATGTCGGTATGGGCGACGGCGGGGGAAGTTACGATCCGTTCAACCGTGCCCAGGACGCGGGTACGTTGTTGGGAAAGATGCTGCGGCTGGATGTTCACAGCCCTCCTGCTTATATCCCCGAAAGCAATCCTTACTCGGATCCCGGACTTCCACTTGATGAAATCTGGGCCATGGGGCTGCGCAATCCCTGGCGATTCAGCTTCGATCGATTGACCGGCGACCTATACATTGCAGACGTCGGACAGGATTCGCGGGAAGAAATCAATTTCCAGCCTGCCGGATTCGCTGGAGGAGCGAACTACGGTTGGCGGTGCATGGAAGGAGCGGTCTGCACCGGACTCTCTGGCTGCACTTGCGGATCGGGCGCTCTCACGGCTCCTATCCATGAGTACGACCATTCCAACGGCGATTGCTCGATCACTGGAGGATACGTTTATCGCGGGTGTTCGATTCCGAACCTGCGGGGGGCGTATCTCTACGCGGATTTCTGCACCGGTACGATCCGGTCCTTCCGGGTAGATAGTGGCGTCGCGACGGACCACGAGGACTTGACGCCGCAGCTCACTCCGGACGAGGGCCCGATTGAGTCGATCGTTTCGTTCGGTGAAGACGGCTCAGGCGAGTTGTATATCGTCAGCCGCGTCGGCGAAATCTACCGCATCGTTCCCGACCCCGAAGGCGGCGGCGTCTGCGGCAACGGGACGCTCGAACCGGGGGAACAATGCGACGACGGCAACACTTCGCCCGGCGACGGGTGCGACGAGTTTTGCGAGATCGAAACCGGCCCGCCAAATGATCGGTGTATTCTCCCCACGATCGTCACCGAAGACACGGTCGAATTTGACAATTTCGGCGGAAGCACCGACGGGCCGGCGGACGCCGGAACCTGCGTTGGAGACCCCGAAGGCATCGGCAAAGACGTTTGGTTCTGCTACACGCCTTCGCAAACCGGCACAGTCGAAGTTTCAACTTGCGGCAGTTTTATCAACACCGTCGTCACCGTGTATCCGGGATGCGGGTGCCCCGAAGAAGGCACGGCCATTGCCTGCAACAATAATGCCTGCGGCTCGTTCGGGACCAATTCCTCAGTTTCGTTCCCGGCGACGGCCTGCGAATCTTACATGATCCGCGTAGGCGGCCTGTTCGGTGACGAGGGATCCGGCCTGTTGACCGTCGAGATTGATCCCACGGCCATTGTGAACGATTGCGACGGCAATGGCATCGACGACTTGGACGACATCCTTTGCGGAACACAACACGACTCCAACCATAATGGCATTCCCGACACATGCGAAACCGATGGCGATTTTGTTCGCGGCGGCCGGCTCTATGACAGGTGGTGGGTTGAGGCCGCCCTGCCTGAGCCGACCGAAGATCATCCCCTTTGGTCATTGCGCCCGGATTTGAAGAGCAACGAGGCGTCCGGGGCGACAACCTGGCGATGCACCGAATGTCACGGCTGGGACTACCAAGGCGTGGACGGCCAGTTTGCGACCGGCCCCCACCGCACCGGCTTCCCCGGCGTTTTGGGTACGACCCTGGACGGCTCGGAACTATTTACTTTGCTCAAAGAACCGCCCGACAACGTGCAGCGTTTGGGCCTCGATCCGTTCTACGGCCATGCTTATGGAAGTGTGCTTCCGGATACGCGTATCAACGATCTGGTGGCCTTCCTTCTGATCGGCTCAATGGACACGAATCCCTATATTCATGCGAAATCGGGCGATTTCCAGGGCGACCCCGTTGAGGGCCAGAATAGTTTCGAGTCCGGCCCAGCACCGGCATGTATCGCATGCCACGGAGCGGCCGGCACGGAAATAAACTTCGGGACGCCGACTGAACCGAAGTACATCGGAACCATTGCGGTTAACAATCCCTGGGAACTCTTACACAAGATTCGTTTTGGCCAGCCCGCGGCGCCCATGCCAAGCTGGGTCGCCGGCGGCGGAAGCACGCAGGGCGCGGCCAATATCGGGCGCTATGCCCAGCTCGAGTTCCCGATTGATTGCACGCTTGACGACCACTGCAATGACGACATCGCCTGCACACTGGACTTGTGCGACGAGAACGGTCGTTGCGTTTATGAGCCGGACAGCAGCTCCTGTTCGGACGACGGCGTGTTTTGTAATGGCGCAGAGGTATGCATCGAGGGCCAGGGGTGTGCAAGCCCCGGGAATCCCTGCACGGTGCCGGCAGCCTGCAACGAAGCCGGGCAATCGTGTGGATGCCTTCCGCCGGATGCCTTCGGAATCGGCTGTCGGTATTTGGCTATAACGCCGCATGCGGAATCATCCGGCATTCCGATGGCGCTTAAGGTATCCGCCGATTGCGGCGGGACAGTGACTTATTATCTTCGAGCGCCTGCCGGACCGTACAACGTTGCCTTCGTGACTACCGATCCTGCGCAGGCCGCCTATCTGACGCCGGTTCAATGGGGTGGAACGGTATATGCAACGGGAGTCGAGATCGCACCTGAGACTCACTATGAGGTTTCCGCCGATTGCGGCGTGCCCAGCCAACCGGTGCTCACCGCGACCAGTTCCGCCGTCACCCCGGTTTGGGGCGATACGTTTGGTTCAATCCAGGGCAGCCCTTATCACGACGGCAACGTCAACGTGTTGGACGTCTCGGCCGTCGTGGACGGCGTCCGGGAGCTTCCGATGGCAAATCCGATGTACGTCCTCGATCTGTACGGCTGCAACCCTAACCAACGAGTTGACGTCATTGATATTTCCGGCGTTGTCGATGCGATCAAGGGCATAACGAATGAGTCCGGTTCGCTTTGTCCGGGCCCTTGCTGGTAGACCCGCTAGACGAGGCCTGAATCTGGACTGATCAGTCAATAGTTGCCCATTGTTTCAGTTTGAGGATCAGCTTGGGGAGCCGCAGGCCGCGATACTCTGCAGTTTTGCCTACACCGGGCCGTTTATGCGCATTTTACTGGACATTTCCGCGAATAACGGTTATAGGTTGCGTTTTGTGGACGGCCCGTTGAGGCTGGATCGCGCCGGATTTGAACATCTGACGCCGAATGGGTTCACGGCAGCGGAACGGGAGAGTAGCGTAAGGCTAACTTGGACACGGTGGGATTCAGGCGCCTATGGGCGTCGCATCACAAACCGATCAATAAATCGGGGAGGAACGGATCATGAAAGCGTTCTGGACGTGCTTGGCCGGTATTTGTGCATTGGGCTTATTCGGTTCGGCGTCGCTAGGCGGTGAGTTTTCGCTTCGGCCGATTTCGGCGTCCGGAACCCACTCGATCGTTGGAACGGATGAGATTCGGTTGACCGGCGGCAACCAAACGGTTCGGATCGAGCTCTTTCTTTCCGATTGGGGACCGAACACGTTGAAGGCATGGCAGGCGCGGCTTGACTCTTCGACTTATTCGAATGGGATAGGCGCCGATCTCATGGCTGCACAGCTGGCGTGCCCCAATGCCGCGTTTTGTGCGATGAATTACGAGTTTGGTTCGCGATGCGTCAGCAGTAACTGCACGGCCGGATTCATCAATTCTCAGCGATCGGATTGGGTGTTTTTGGAAACGGAAGGCTGCGGCATCGGCGTAACCAAGGACGTGAACACGGTCAACGTCAATTACCTGTATTTCGCCGTAACTGACTGTGCCCTGGATACGACTGATGGGACGGTCCCAAATTACGGCGGCGGGTTGGTACTTTATGTTCCGCCGGGTGCCGCGGGAACTTACGAGATCGGTTTCATTCAAGACCCAGAGGTCAGTTTCATGGCCGACAACAATAATCAGCCCTACGAAACCGCCTTAACGGGAGTGCGGATTGTCATCCTCTGTGAATCGGCCGCGGATTGCAACGACAATAATGCCTGTACGACCGATGTTTGCGGCCCCGGCAACGTTTGCTCTAACACACCGAACTACAATCAGGCCCAATTCTGCTGCAACCCGGCCGACGGAGCGTTGACGCCTCTCAGCGACGGTAACCAGTGCACGGCGGACATATGTAACCCCGCAACAGGCGCTGTGACCCATCCCAATCTTCCGGAATTCACCGCCTGCGGAAGTCAGGCCAATACCCAGTGTGACAACCCGGACAGTTGCAACGGCATGGGAACGTGCCTGCCCCGGTTCGAGCCGCCGACCACGGCGTGCGGCGATCCAACAAACACAACCTGCAATCCGGCGGACCTTTGCAATGGCGCCGGCGCTTGCGTGGTTAACATCGCTTCCGCAGGAACCCCATGCGGCGATCCCATGGTTACGCCTTGCAACAACGCCGATACCTGCAACGGCCTGGGGGCGTGCCTCAGCAATCTCGTTCCCAACGGAACTCCTTGTGACGACGGGCTATTCTGCACGATCAGTACCACATGCAGCAGTGGCGTTTGCGCGGGCGGCGGTCCGCGTAATTGTTCCGACCTGTTGACCTGCACGGCCGACATCTGCAACGAGGATGATGACGTCTGCGAGAACCCCCTGCTGCCCGATCGGTGCCTGATAAGCGGCGTTTGCTACATTGACGGGGTGCTAAACCCGGCCAATACGTGCGAGATCTGCGAATCGGCGACCGATACCTCGGACTGGACCATCTTGCCCGACGATACCGAGTGCAACGACGGGAATGCCTGCACCGGAACCGGTCGCGAGGGTATTGGCGTGGACACTTGTACCGGCGGGGTGTGCATAGGCATCCCGGATCCTGAATGCAACGATCAATGCGAGTTTTCAGTTCCTGCGGTGGTGGGCCAGAACTTCAGTGACAACAGCAGCACCGGCCCAGACGATGGCGATGCCTCCTGTCAGGCAGACTCCAACAACGACGTCTGGTTTGAGTATACCGCGGACTGCGACGGTGCCGTCTTCATCAGCACGACGGGCAGTTCGCTAAGCCCGGTGAATGACTCCGTGTTGAGCGTTTTCGACGAATGCCCGACCCTGGGCGGCGTCGAGATTGCCTGTGACGACGACAGTGGCGTCGGACTTAATGCAGCGTTGATATTCAACACATCTGCCGGGCAAACGTACCAGATTCGCGTAGCCGGATTCGAGGATAACGTGGGTCCGATCGTGCTGAATCTGCTCCCGGTCAATGATTGCCTGATCGACGGCGTCTGTTATCTGGCCGGCGACCGAAATCCGGAGAATGACTGCCAGGCGTGTATTCCCCAGTTATCCACGACACAGTGGTCACCACTTCCGGAGGCCACGCTTTGCGGAAACTCGGAAAACACCGACTGCACGAACCCTGACGCCTGCGATGGCGCCGGTTTCTGCGAGCCGAACCATAAGCCCGATGGTACCCAGTGTACTGACGAAGACCCCGCTAACGAGTGTACTTTCGACGTTTGTGATTCAGGGCTATGCGTTCACCCGCCGGTCCCCGCCGGAACCATGTGCGGCGATGCCGCGGACACGGACTGCGACAACCCCGATACCTGTGACGGCGGCGGCGCTTGTGTGGAGAATTACGAGGCCTTCGGCTTCCCGTGCGGTGACCAGACGGAATCGCAATGCGATAACCCGGACATTTGCGACGGAGTCGGCGAGTGCCTGGAAAACCTTAAGGATGACGGCACGCCTTGCGACGACGAAGACCTATGCACAGGGACGGACATCTGCACCGAAGGGGTCTGCGCGGGAACGTCGATTCTTCAGGCTCCGCAGGTCGAAGCCATCAGCGGGCGGCACCTGCGCATTACGCCGCAGCCGCCGGGATCGCCGGCCCCGGTCGCGCTTTATGTCACATCGCCCGAGTGGCCGTGCCTGATGAAGTATGTCAATCTGAGCGGAACCCTGGTCGGGTTCGACGATCGAGTCATTCAGCTCAATGATGAATGGGGAACGATCATTGTCACACATCCGGACATTATCCCGGACACCGAGTATGAAGTCCGAGCAGAGTGCGGCGCCTTCCTGTCGGATCCCGGGTCGGACACGACGTATCTCTGGGGAGACGTAAACGGCGATGGCGCCGTAAATACCATCGACATCAGTATCATCAGCGACCGCATTAAGGATTTGCCAACGGGGATCCCGGATGAAGCCATGGATCTGTCACCCTGCATTCCGAATGATATGATCAACGTTATCGATCTCTCAGTCGTGGTCGACGTCATAAAGGACTTCCCGTACCCATGCGGGCTTCCGTGCCACGATTAAAGCGAAGGAGACACACGGGTTCGGACGGGGTGGATTGATTGCCGTCCTAACTTTTGACGCGGCCATTTGAAAAGTAAGGATACTCTCAATCTCGGCCTCGACTTCGGTCGGGGCCGATTTTTTTGGATGTGGGTTGCAATCGACGCCGCCACAACGACATAAACTCCTGATCCAACCCATATAGGCCGGGAATCAGGCAAGCCGATTCGCCCGGTCCTGGGTGGCCGATTCGATCGTCCAAGCATGCGATGGTAATTTGAATCTAAAGGCAGGCGGCGATCCAGAGTGTTCTGTACCGAGCCTCAAAACGCCCCTATCCGGAGCTCTAACGAATGAGCAGAAGTTATGTGGTGTGCAGTTCGGCTAAATGAAAGCCGGCTGAGTCCCACCTTGCTGATGGCAAGCCAATGAGTGCGCCGAAGCCGGGGTCCAATCTAATCGCATCTCCTGAAACATCGGAGGCATCCAGGGATGCCGCCCATGCACAGACTGCGGAACTTGACGCCCATTTTCGGACGTCGTTCCGCGCTCTCTGGTTGATCGCCGTGGGGATCGTCGGCGACGCCGCCTCGGCCGAGGACGTCGTCCAAGAGGCCGCGGTTGTTGCACTGAACAAACTCGATCAGTATTCCGCCGGCACCAATTTCGCGGCTTGGGCCGGCCAGATCGTTCGCAACATTGCTTACAACCGAGCCCGTTGGGATCGCCGCCGCGCCGCGCAAACGAACGACCTTGAGAACGTCGCGGACAAGCTCGATCCGACTCGCCCGGCTGCCTTTACGCTTGCACAAGACCGGGAATCAGGGCTTGGACCCGATGCGCAGGAATTTCACGGCCGGTTACTGGCCGCACTGACCGAAGTCGCCGAAATTCCTCGTGCCTGCCTGCTGCTGCGTACAGTTGAAGGGCTGAGTTATGCGGATATCTCTCAATTACTCGGAATCCCAGAGGGAACGGCCATGAGCCATGTTCACCGAACGCGGAAGTCGCTTCGCACAACGCTGTCCGCCGGTTGGACTCAAGATTCGAACTTTCC
>JBGTDB010000228.1:0-4747 GCA_041748515.1 Phycisphaerae bacterium | reverse complement strand
CCGATGATCATCCACAAGTTTACGCGGCCTCGACGCGACGGGCGTGGGGAACCTCATCCGCGGCAATCGGGCGTACGTGAGCCGATTCCAGCGAGACCACGGCGATCGAGTCTCCGCCAAGGGTCATGAATTCGACTTCGTAGCCGTCCGAGCCATGCACGAGCACCACGGTACCCACGTCGCCGCTCTTCAGCCCGTGCTCGGGAAGGTCGCGCGTAAGAACAACCGAATCAAGTTCTTTGATCATTCGGACGCCTCCGCAAAGGGTACGCGGTCACAAAACGCGGTACGGTTTCACCTGTTTCAACGAACCAGACCTTCCGGAGGGACGGATTTCGCCCTTCCGGCGTGCTTATCGGTCCTTCAATAGTATATCGCTGTCCGAACGGCGTTTCTTCAGACTCTACCACGTCGTTTCGAGCGGCATGTTCACGGAGCGATGTCGAAAGCCTCTCCCATTCGCTGCTCGCGAATCCAAACGCCGTGAACCAGCCGGCTTTTGTCCTTCCTGACGGATGCGTCCGCGACAACAGATAGCCGACGATCTTTGCACTCGATACGATTGCGTCGTCTACATGAGGCATTCTCATCTGCGAATCGACTCCGCCGCGGCCGACCCCCGGTCGAACCCCGCCCAGAACGCCGTTTCGGACACAGCCACGCACCCCGCCCGGGCCAGGCGCACGTAGTCGTCCGTAATCCGCGAGACTATGTGAATGTGCGGGTCGATGTAGTGCATAATGGTCCAGGCTTGAGCGCTACTTGTTCACGACCGCTACCGAACCGACAGGAAACTGCACGGCTTCCAGGCGGGATAGATCGACGACGTGGCTCGCACGATCGATATCAATCCCTACGATCGTTCCCTTATCATCCACGTCGATGACAACGCCGGGAATCACCTCGCGGGAATCCGCACTCGGGCGATCCACAAGGTCGATATAAAGCGAGTCCGTCTCCGGATAATACTGGCACTTCATGACGAAGGCTCCTTGAAATCCCGATCGGGAAAGGCGTTGAGCACCGTCTCGCCGTCATCCAGGGTAACGACCCGCAGTAACCGCTTGAGGTCATCGACCCAAATCCAATGCCGCACACGGCCTGAATCTCCCGTCGAGCCGGATTTCGAAGCGCCGCCCCGCACCACTCGCGCTTCAGTTACAGCCTCTTCCGCAGGACCTGCTCTTCAAAATAGCGAGCTGTTTTCATTATAGGATGGCACGGCGGAGGTTCCAAACAACGGCAAGCGGCCGCTCAGAATCGCCTAGAAGCGCCAACTCGGACACCACCATGCACCCCGCCCGGACCATGCTCACGTAATCGTCCGTAATCCGCGAGACCATTTGAATGTGCGGGTCGATGTAGAACAATGGGCTAAACCAGAACACTGAAGGTGAGCGATAGTTTCGTGAAATCCTTTTCCACGTCTCCCTTACGCTCGCGATCGGATAAGTTGGTTCAAGAAATCACCGATAGACTTCAGCGATAACAGCCGTCAAGCATGCAGTACAGTCCAAGAAACATTGCTGCAGCGTGTAGTCTTGGCCGACTTGCGGGTTCTCGTGACATCCTCCTTCGTCAGATTGACAGCTCGTCGCGACAGCATTAATCAATTCAAGTTCAGAATATCCGGCATTTCGATCAGCACGGATAACATTGTACGCAAGATCGATAGTAATGTCGTTCAATCCAACTTCGCGACAAGTCTGTCGAGCGGACAGCGTGACTCCGGAATCGCAACCCGCCACGAGAGTAATCAAGAATCCAATCGCAATGCGTCTATCCATTCAGTTCTCTCTTTGCTTAGCACTCCGCATTGGCTTGTCTGATTACGAACTGGTAATCACCTCATATTCGCTCGATGGAGGAGCTGGTCATCTGCCTAGGGAGCGATGATCAAATCTTACTACTGCGGAAGTCAATTTACAATTTCTGGTCTCGACGTGGCTCTCTCAGGACTTGTACAAGTCCTGTGAGAGCGTTTTAACGCTGGTATACTCCGGAGACTTGACAAATATGGTCCAGCTAACGATTCGCAAGATCGGCAACTCGGTCGGCGTGATTCTACCATCGGAGGCCCTGCAGGCCTTACGCGTTTCCCCCGGCGGGAAGCTCTTCCTTACCGAATCGCCGGACGGCTCTCGGCTAAGGCCGTACGATCCTGAATTCGCCAAGAAGATCAAGGCTGCCGAACGAGGCTTTCAACGTTATCGAAATGCTCTCCGAGAGCTCGCCAGATGAGCGGTAAATCCCCCGCCTGGCTGAACCGGTTTGATATTCTAGCCATCCACGATCAGTTGCTGCTGGATCATGGTGGATTGCCGGGCCTGTGTGACGAGGGGTTGCTGGAGTCCGCCCTTGCCCGCCCGCATCACCTTGTTGCGTATGAGCGGCCTGATGTGTTCGACCTTGCCGTGGCCTACGGCCGGTCTGAAACGAAACATCCGTTCAACGACGGAAACTAGCGCGTTGCGTTCATGGCCGCATACGTGTTCCTCGGGATCAACGGCTGGGATCTCCAAGCGCCCGAGCCCGAGGCGGTACACTTCCTCCTGGGACTATCCACAAAGCGCATCAACGAGGCCCAATTCGCAGACTGGTTGCGGCAAAGCAGCGCACAACTGAGCAAACGTGGAAGGGCCGGGAAGAAGGCAACAAGAACCCGGAGCGGTACAAAGCGGCGCAAGAAGTAGACACAAGCTTCAGCTTGCGCATGCGTAGGCGTCCAGGTCGAGCGAGGCGACATGGCCGTTTCTATACAGATGATATCCCAGCGCCGCGATCATGGCCGCGTTGTCCGTGCAGTAGGCCATCGGGGCGGCAAAGAACGCCAGCCGGCGCTCGCCGCACGCGGACTCCAACGCCGATCGGAGGGCCTTGTTGGCGGCCACGCCTCCGCCGAGGACGACCGTTTTTATCCCCGTGCGGGCCACGGCCAGCATGGTTTTTCGTACCAGCACATCAACCACGGCCTGTTGGAAGCTCGCGGCGACGTCGGCGATCTGCCGTGGCGAGAGTTTCTCCAGCCCGCCGCTAACCTTGCCGGGTCCGTGAACGTGGTAGAGCACGGCCGTCTTAATGCCGGAAAAAGAGAAATCGAGCGAGTCCGGCCCCAGCATCGTTCGCGGGAAGTCCACCGCCCGAGGGTCGCCGTCGCGGGCAAGTTTTTCGATCATCGGCCCGCCGGGATAAGGGAGCCCAAGAACAGTCGCCACCTTATCGAAGGCCTCGCCGGCCGCGTCGTCAGTGGTCGCCCCGAGCAGATTGATTTCCGTGGGTGACTCGATTCGAAATAGCGACGTGTGCCCGCCGGAAACAATCAGCCCGACCGCCGGCCAGGGCGGCTTCTCTAGACCGATGGCCGGGCTATACGCGTGGGCCCGGATATGATCCACTCCGATCAACGGCTTTTTCCATGCCCAGGCGAGGGCTTTTGCCGCGGTGACGCCAATAATGAGCGCCCCAACCAGCCCCGGCCGATGGGTCACGGCGATGGCGTCAACGCCCCCCGAGCAGGAGGCGTCGGCCTGCGCGATGCCTCGGGAATCCGGCGAGCCGCGGACTTCAGCCCGCGCGGAGCCGGTCGGTCCAACGATCCTTGCGGCGGCTAACGCCTCTTCGATCACCGCGTCGAGCCGCTCGATGTGGGCCCGCGAGGCGATCTCCGGTACAACCCCCCCGTACTTCGCGTGCAGGTCAAACTGCGACGCAATCACGTTGCTCAAGACCTGCACCCCATCCACCACGACCGCGGCCGCGGTTTCGTCGCAGGAGGTTTCGATGCCTAGAATGTTCATGAATCTGTATCCTCGCTGCCTTGAGTCTCCCGCAATTCAAGAAATCCATAGGGCGATCAGTCAGCTGGTGGCATCCTGTATTCAAGTAGTCTTCGTCGAACGTTCCCATGATAGAGCCTGAAAGGTCAGAGTCCCAGCCGGTTGCCTGGCTTAAATTTAGAGGACTCGCTCTAAACTTATCGCGCGGCCAACAGGCTTTAAAGGGTTCAGTCGCCTGGGTGAATCTGAACGCTATAATGGCAGACTCATGGGTCAATCGAAATCCGCCATGATTTTCGACCTCGACGGGACGTTGACCCGGCCCTATCTGGACTTTGATGCGATTCGAGCGGAAATCGGCCTTCCGCCGGGGCCGGTGCTCGAGTCGATTGGGCGTCTTGATGAGGCCGGGCGCCGCCGAGCCGAGGTCGTCCTTCAGCGTCATGAATGGGACGCGGCCGAGAACGCGCCGCTCCAAGATGATGCGGTAGAGGTCGTGGCCCAATGCCGTGTCCGCAGATTCCCCGTGGCCGTGTTGACCCGCAATTCCCGAGCGGCCGTGGATCACACGATTTCCCGGCATGGATTCGCATTTGACGCGATTCGCACGCGAGACGATGGAGCCTTCAAGCCCTCACCCGAGCCGGTCTGGTCGATCTGCCAGCAGCTCGGAGCCGATCCCGCCAGGAGTTGGATGGTCGGCGATTTCCTGTTCGACATTCTCTCTGGGCAACAGGCGGGATCGAAAACCGTCTTGATGATCGGCGACGGACCAGTTCCGGAATTCGCGTCGCAGGCCGATTTTGTGATTCGCAAGCTGCGTGAACTCCTGCCGCTCGTCGGCGTTCCAACGGTCCATCGCGAACCATCCGTCCAATAGTCGCCTACGACGATTCGCCGCGGTTTGCACAAGTTCGTTCAGATCGGCCGGTACGCTTCAGATCGGCTCCAGAACCTGCTCGGGTCCCTGC
>JBGTDB010000227.1:0-3386 GCA_041748515.1 Phycisphaerae bacterium | reverse complement strand
GACCAATCGCTTGAACGTCGCGTGCTGGTCGCAATGGACCTTGAGGTCGGCAAAGAGGAACCAGTTGGGCGTAAGCTCGTCGACGAGGATCTGGCCGGTGGCTTTTTCGTAGAAGGTGGCTTCGTTGGTTACGCGACAGCCCTGCTGCATGGCGGGGACAACCCAATCCATGATGTGAGGGTCGGCCGTGGCGTTGGCCCCCACGACGATGTCGCTCACTTTGTTAATCCTGAGCTCGCCGAGTAGCGGCTGGACTGGGGCAGCGTCGCCGGCGGGTCTGGCATGGATCGGGCCGAGAAAGTTGGGATCGTCGGGTGCGTTGTCCGGCGAGCCACTTTCAGCCGGATGAACGACATATCCGTGCAGGCGGTATTCGCGCAGGAACCCCTCAGCCTGGGCTTTGTGGAAAGATTCGAAGAGTCCCCGCGAGCCGACTACGAGCAAGCCTCGCTCGCCGACATTCACCGCCCACCATGCGGCCAGCCGCACCAGGCCGCCGCCAAGCAGATACGCTGAGAGTGAGGCGGCTCCGATGCGACGGCCGACCACGGCGTACATCACCACGTGAATGATCGTGTAGGCAATCAGGGCGGCCGTTGCGGCGGAGAGTAGCATTCGGGTGGCGATGCGGGCCCGGTCCATGATGGTTTCGCGTTCATAGAGTCCGAAGATGAGGCTGGCGATGGTGGCGGAGAACGCGAATACGGCCGCCGCCTGCCAGTAGGCGACGTGATGGATTTCCGGGTTGGCCGGTGGCGGAAAGAGCGAGAACCCGATGCCCACCGCGGCAAGCAAGATAGCCAGATCGGTGAGCATCCAGGTGGATGGGGGCATACCCGCAAGGGCCCGACGAACAAGTCGCCCGGCGCGCTCCCACAATGCGGGAAATGAGGGCGGGGTTGATCGAGCGGCGCCGATTCGCGGCGCGTACGGCGCGGGCGCCGTGGCGAGATCCGCCGGTGTAGGAATGGCTGAGAATGAGGTCGTCAACGAATGCTCTCCGCCCTATGCCGCCGAGCAGTCTGTGGTGAATCGAGTGGCTCAGGCGCCTCGTCCGT
The DNA here is from genome assembly GCA_041748515.1 of Phycisphaerae bacterium. Classification (GTDB taxonomy): domain Bacteria; phylum Planctomycetota; class Phycisphaerae; order UBA1845; family UBA1845; genus JBGTDB01. The sequence goes on along the minus strand of JBGTDB010000227.1, from coordinate 2,328 downwards.
GTATTCACCGCCGATCCGGCGAAGCCCGAATGAACCCGGCGTTGCCGGGAGCGGTGCAACACGGTATCCAGGAACTTCTGCCACGGGCTGCTGGTCCGGTCGGACCGTGTTGGCCTTGAAGTCCTAGAATTCCATCGGTAAGGGCCTGCTTGCAGTGAATTTCGCGGACCGAATTACCGCCTGGCGAGGCCGGGGACAACGCGGCTACGCCCCAGGTTAGCAATGACCGATAAACGCTGGACCCGAAGCGATCGCGGCCGGGGCCGGTTTTTGGACCAGTGGGGGCGGCCAACTCCCGATATTCCCGATGCGTGGGTCTTTTAATCGGCGGAAGAGCCGCCGGCGACGGCTGGATTCATGGTTTCGGCGGCGGTAAGCGGCATTGCGTACTCAGTGGATCGAATTCCGCGTTTAGGATTGGAACAACGCCTAATGCAGGTTGAATTTTCATTGAATCGGTGGGGGAGTGGGATTGGCCGACGCGGCATTCGCCGCCGAGTGCATCATGCTTGTTCCGATTGGGGCATTGGATTGCAGCAAAAACATTCCTTCGGTCGCGGTTCGGAGATTTGGCCTTGGCTGCGCCGAGGATTAGTGCCGCTCAAACTGTTCACAGTTGCGGGCGTTGTCGCGACGCTGGTATCCGGCTGTTCTTCGGCCAGGAAAAAAGAGGAAGTTTGGACGCCGATGCCGCGAGTGAGTTGGGAGCACATCGCCACGCGGGCGGTTGCGGCGGCTCCAAATTCATATCGCATTATTCAGCAGTCGCCGACAACGGGTCTGTTCCCGGCCGGCGCTGCGGTGACTCGCGTCGCGCTGACTTCGAACGGCGTTGAGCAACTTTCGCCCGGGTTACATGCCGATCCGCGTAACGAGTTCTTGCGATGGAACTCGGTTTTCGATGATCAGATGGCGATCAGCGAAGTCTTTCCAATTGACCAGCGGGACCTTGGCGGCGGGCCGGCTGTGCCGGAGCAGATTGTTGCGGCGTTTCGTGCGCTTCGTGCCCGGATCGGTTTGATTTATGCCGTCAATGAACTAAGCCCGACGACGTCGGAAATGTTCGGCGTGCTCTATGATGTCACGACGGGCGATCCCGTGGCATCAATTCATGCGCAGGCCGAGACGCTGCCGATGCCCGAAGATGTCAAGAAGCCGGACGATCCGTATCACCTGTGGAAAACCGATGCCCGAGCTTTGGTGCGGCAGCGGTTTGCCGAGCTGGCTCATGCATGTGTGCGGGAACTGATTCTTAACGACCAGCCGGCGCGGACGGAACCGCCGCCGGGATGGACGCCGGCGGGGCCGACACTTCCGGTCGAGTGGCCGCCGCGGCAGCATCCGTTTCGAGGACGGCCGTGACCGCGTGGTCCGACGAAACGTCGCAGGATCGAGCGCATTTAAGATCTTCCTCTGCGCAGCCCTTCCAATCGAAGAGCGTGACGAGTAATCAGTCGGGGAGCCGCAGCCCGCGGCGGGCGTCCGGCCGAGATACCGCAGCGAGCGGTAACCCTTTCGCGTGCGTGACAGACAGAAGCGTCGATTTCCTCTGCGTTTGCGCTTTGCTCTTTGTGCTCCTGTTGAGTCTTGCGCCGTTTGACTTCGTCCGTTTTCAGGAAAGCCCGTATCCCGTTTTTCAGGGTGCCTCGGAATCCTCCCTGCCTGACCGGCTGAGTAATATCTGCTTGTACATTCCGATTGGGTTTCTATTGCACGGGGCTTTGTCGCGCCGATTTCGCGGACGATTCGTCGCCGGAATCCTGACGCTGGTCGGTCTGTGCGCGTTGAGCACCCTTGTTGAGCTGCTTCAGCATTTCTCGGCGACGCGCGTCTCATCGCATTCGGACATCACGTACAACGCGATCGGCGCGGCGATGGGCGCGGTAATGTCGGGAGGATGGCAGCTCGTTGCGCGCCGCTTTTTCGCCGGTGCGATGATGGAAGCGTCCCATCGTCCCCGAGCCCTGGCGATCAAGGCCTATTGCTGCCTCCTGGTCATTGCCGCAGCGCTGCCGTTCATGGTCTCGATCGATCGAACGCGGTTGAAACAGCAGGCGGACGCCGCTGTCGTCGTCCCTTTTGGCATCTCAACGTTTGATGGGGAATTTCTGGTCGCGGCGGCACAAGACGGCGATTCGAGCGCTGTGGCAACCGCGCAATGGCGAGCCATGAAGCGTTGGTCACGGTGGCTTGCCGAGGCAATGTCATTTGTGCTGTTCGCGTGGCTGATGTTGCCGTTTCTCCGGCAGGACTACGGATTCAGCGTTCATTCCGCCATCCTGATGACCTGCTGGCTGGGTGGGCTGTTGGGCGTGGGCCTGAGCGTGA
>JBGTDB010000226.1:0-5760 GCA_041748515.1 Phycisphaerae bacterium | reverse complement strand
GCCGCATCCTCGACGTAGAGAAATTCGCGGGTCACCTCGCCGCTGCCCCAGCACTCAACCGAATCTCGCCGTTTGTCCGCGGCCTCGCAGAACTTTCGGACCATTGCAGGAATGACGTGCGACGTCTCCGGATCAAAATTGTCGCCCGGACCAAATAGGTTCACCGGAATCAGATAAACGCTCTTTAAGCCGTACTCGCGGGCATAGGCTTCGAGCATGGCGCCGAGGGCCCGCTTGGCGATGCCATAAGGCGCGTTCGTTTCTTCCGGAAATCCGCTCCAAAGGTCTTCTTCACGAAACGGTACAGGACAGTCCGCCGGGTAAGAACAAACCGTTCCGATCTGAATGAATTTCTCTACGCCGTGCCGACGTGAGGCCTCGATCAGGTTCAGACCCATGCCCATGTTGTCGTGAAAGTACCGGCCTGGATGACGCTGGTTGGCCCCGATTCCGCCGACCTGCGCCGAGAGATGAATCACTATGTCCGGGTTGGCAGAATCAAAGAGCCGAGCTACGGCATCGGCACGGGTGAGATCGAATTCGCTGGATCGGGGAATGAAGATCTGATCCACGCCGGTCGCGCGAAGCCGCGCGCAAACCTCCCGGCCGAGGAACCCCGCGCCCCCGGTGACACAGATGCGCTTGTCGCGCAAGCAAATTCCCGCTCTCACGGACCTTGGACCTCCGTTGTCCTCATTATCGGCCAAGCCCTCGAAAAGCCATTCTGGGTGATGATGGTTTGACAAAACGAGTACCGCCCTCTCGGGCGTTTCCGGGCCCTGATTCGATATTCTCGTGAAAGCCGCTGCAATTAGCAGGAATTCAAGTCCAGAGCAACGCTTCTAGGACCGATATATCCCAAAGGTTCCGCTTCATGAAGCACGGCTGGTCGCGCGCTCTCCAGAGTGCCGTATGACGATGCGGGAGGCCTCGACCCGAAAGGCAGATTCAGATGAACCCGACTCTAGCTGATAGTAGCTCAGTCCCTGGCGGTGATCGCCGTTGCATAATTCTCGGATGCGGTGGGCATGGGCGCGTCGTGCTCGACATTCTGCGCCAAGCCCGTGACTACCACGTCGTCGGATTTGTCGATTCCAATCGCGAACTCCTCGGGCGGCGCATCGACGGGCTCGAAGTCCTGGGCCATCCCGATGACCTCTTGGAATTAAGAGACCAGCTACAACTTCAAGGGGCGGTGGTCGCAGTTGGCAACAACGGTGTAAGGCGGGCGCTGGCCCATCAGTTGGAAGAGTTGGGGTATGATCTGATCAACGCCGTTCACCCCTCGGCCAACATCGCCTCGACCGCCAAGATCGGCCGCAACGCGGTCATCGCCGCAGGGGCGCTCGTTTGTGCGCATTGCCAGATCGGCGACTCCGTTATTCTCAACACCGGGTCCATCGTGGATCACGAGTCACTGATCGGAACCGCCACCCACATTTGCCCTGGAGCCCGCATCGCCGGGCGGGTGATTGTCGAGACCGGTTCTTTTGTCGGTATCGGCGCGACCGTGATTCAGAGCATCCGCGTCGGATTCGAGGCTGTCATCGGCGCCGGGGCGGTGGTAATTCGCGATGTCGCCCCGATGTCAACCGTCGTCGGCGTTCCAGCCGAGGAAATCAAGCGTATCGAGCGGGCGGCAGACGCCCCCTCCTGGATGGTCCCCGAACTTCACCATCTGGCCATCGACACCGCGCCGGCCCACGCCGCTTACTCTCGTGGATGAGCCAGTGATCCACGGCATTTGACGGGCACACCGGACAGGCTATCCGCCCAATCCCAACTTCAAATCGCAAGAATGGCGAAATCCGCAGGCGCCCGGGCGGACACGAACGCCTGACGCGCGGAAACTTTTTCGAGATACTTGACGGTTTCTTCGCCGTCCAATCGTCTTAGGTGTACTGACGCCGCACCAAGCCATGTGGACATGAATATGACTCCAACCTCGTGCAACATCGGGACACCATGGAATGTGCTCGTGGTGCTTCTCTACGCTTCGGCGGCATTCGGCCTCTCGCCGGAGGAGGTCCGCCTGGCTCGCCAATCCTTTGAGCAGGCCAGGGCCATATCCGATCGCGATGCGGGACGACTCTGGGGCATCGAGCTTTACGGCCCGATGATGTTGGTGCATCCTGATTCCCGCCGCATATTCGCCAACCAGGCCGATGGCGCGGGCAAGCTGACCGAACTCGACGGCGTCTTCGTCGGTCAACTTCCCGCCTCCGAGAACGTGAGCAACACCGCGATGGACTGGGCCGGTGTTCGTTGGACTATGCTTCGTCTCCCGCTTCCGCAAGACAGCGACGCACGGGCCCGGCTCCTCGCCCACGAAATGTGGCATCGCATCCAGGATCGTCTGAAGCTCCCAATGGCCAGTCCGGCCAACGCCCACCTCGATTCCCACGACGGCCGTGTTTGGATGATTCTTGAATGGAGAGCCCTGGCCCGTGCTCTGCAAACCGGAGGCGCGGAATCTCAAAAAGCCGTTAAGGACGCCGCTCTTTTCCGACGTTATCGCCGTTCGCTCTTCCCCCGCGCCGCCGCCGAAGAGAACGCTCTCGAACTCAATGAAGGCTTGGCCGAGTACACCGGCGTCGCCCTCACAAGCCCGTCGGCCTCCGAAGCTCGGGCACACGCCGCTCAGGCTCTGCAATCCGCCGAAAGCAGCGAAACCATGGCTCGCTCCTTCGCTTATGCCTCCGGTCCACCCTGGGCATTGCTGCTCGACCTGCACTGCGACGATTGGCGCTCGCGCCTGAGCGATTCGTCTGATCTCGCCGCCATGCTGCAAGACGCGATGGGGATCGAATGGGAGGAAAGCGGCGGCAAACCGTTCAACATGAGCCGGGCCGAGGAATATGGCGCGCCGGTCCTGATCGCCGCCGAAAAACAGCGCGCCCAAAAGAAAGAGGCCGTCCTTGCCGAGCTTCGAACGCGCTTCGTTGCCGGTCCGGTTCTTCGATTGCCTCTTCGGAACATGAAGGTCGGATTCGACCCCAATCGTGTACAGCCGCTCGACAATCTGGGCAGCGTGTACTTTGCGGCCAGGATCACCGACGATTGGGGCGTACTTACGGCCGACGAGGGAGTGCTCATTGCCAACGATTGGACGTGGGCACAGATCCCCGCGCCGGCCGAGTCCGCCGAACTGCGAACCCAAGGCCCGGGCTGGCAGCTCGAACTTTCCGATGGCTGGACGGTTGACCCGGGGCCCGATCCCGATCGCTGGCGCCACGGTCGAGTCCTTCGCAGCCGTTAGCGGGCTGACAGGATGAAATCTTGTGTTGCGGATAGGCCAAATCGATGCCCGTGAGCTAGCGCCCGCGGCTCTGAGAAGTTGCAAACAGCGCAAGAATCTATATTAGCAGTGAACGTCATAGGCCGCGCCGGGAATGATTTCGCGGGCGCGGTCGGCGATGCCGGGCGAGTCGTAGAGCTTCTGGTCCGCGGTCATGGAAATGACCGATAGCCCCGCCCGAACCTTGCGTTTCAGCTCGCCAAATCGCCGGACTCGCAACAGATTCCGGGCAATGTATCGCGGCCTTAGATAAAACGACTTGTAGCAGCGCACCAGCATCTCACGAAGTTCCTGCCGTGAGAAGTTCTCTTCCCAGACTGGCAACTCGAATCCGTCGCCCGGCCGCTCGGAAAACTTGCGCCAAACGTCATCTTTGATGACGCCGCTTTCCAAACCCTGAAAATAGATTTCCGTGCCCGGATACGGACAGAAAATCGTGAAATGAACGTAGTTGGGATTCAGTGCGCGGGCCAGCTCCATGCTGTCGGCGATGTCGGCGGCGGTCTCGGTCTGCTGCCCGATGATGAAATAGCACAGCACTTCCATGCCGACCTGCTTGGTGGCGGTGACGACTTCCCGTACTTTCGCGACGTTGGTGTTCTTCTTGATGACCTTCATCATGCGGTCGTTGCCGCACTCGACCCCGTAATGTATCCGGTCGCAACCGGCCTGCTTCATTCGCAAGAGTAACTCGGGCGTCATGGTGTTCACGTGGGCCCGAACGTCCCAACGGAAATCGATCCCGCGTTTTTCGATTTCATCGCACAGCTCAAAGACGCGGTCGCGCCGCACCGTGAAGGTATCGTCGTAGATAAACGCCTCCCGAATGCCCATCGAAAGACAGAGTTCCATTTCGTCGGCTACGTGCCGGGCGCTTCGCCATCTGAAGCCGCTAAGAACCGGCGAATACGGCCGGTCGCAGAAAGTGCAGCGATTCGGACACCCTCGCGACGTAAACATGGTGGTAATAACGTTGTCGCGACCCAGCAGCGACGTGTAATCGCCGATGTCCACCAGATGCCTCGCGGGCATGCCCAGGGCATCGAGATTTTCAGCGCTGGGGGCCACGCCGTTATTGATCGTCTTTCCAAGGTCGTCGATGTAAACCAGCCCCTTGACGCGCGGCCAGGCGGCGGGGTTGTCGAGGTTGTTCAGCAGCTCAAGGAATGCAACCTCGCCCTCGCCCTGAAGCAGAAAATCCACTTCCGGGTGACGGATCGTTTCCTCCGGGTATAGATGCACGTGCGGCCCGCCGAGCACGATCTTCGCCTTCGGCATGGTCTTTCGCACCAGTCGCACGGTCTTGAATACGTCGATCAGCGTGAAAGTCATGGCCGTGATCCCGACCACGTCCGCCGTCCGATCACGCAGGACACTCTCCAATTGGCCGTACGTCCAGCCCTTGGGCTGGGCGTCGATCACGTCGATCGTGAATTTCGAATGATTTTCCAGATACCCCGCAAGGCACAGAATCCCCAGCGGCGGGTTGAAACCACGGTGCTTTTCGACGATCGCCGGATTCTTTCCGATCAGTTCGCTGAATCGCGGCGGATTAATCAGAAGCACGCGCAACTGACGATCGATGCTGGTCCTGACCGAACCAGCCGAGAGCCCGCTGCCCAGAATCGGAAGCGATGTGCCAATGGTCATACGCTGCGCCTGCTTTCCACAAAAGGATCGGCCGGCTCGCCCGCAAAGGCATAGCCGCGCGAGGGCTCGGTTTCGTCCTGCCGGGTCCAGAGCCGCGGATCAAAGCCGCTCAGCGGCTTGACGTGATCCCTGGCGACGCTGACGGTCCGCAATTCCGTGACGGCTCGCGCCGGCAGCGGAATTCTCGCTACTTGCCGACTGCCGGCCGTCTGATGTCTGACTGCGATGTTGGAATAAGCCGGTGATCGCTTTTCGATCAGGTCTGCCAATAGCCCTATGGCCAACGTCTGAAAAGCCGCGGCCGCCAGCGTCACCGTGGTCACGTCGGCCAACTGTCCAAACATCAGTTTGGACACCAAGGCCACTCCGACCGCCGCCGCCATTAACAGAACGCTTATCGGGACGAATACCCTCAACGGCCTGAAGTACAGAACCGTCCGCACGATCAGACTCAGGAAGTTGAGCGTGTCGCGCACCGGCCGGATGGACGATCGCCCGGTCCTTTTCGCATAATTGATGGGCACGTATTTAACGTTGTAATCATGCGTCAGCGATGCCAACGTGATCGTCGTGGTGAAGCTGAATCCATTCGGCAGAAGTGGCATGAACCGTTGGATCAGGCCCCGCTTCATGATCCGCAGCCCACTGTTCAGGTCTGGGATGTTCGTTGAGGTCAGGTATTCCGCCAGCTTTCGCAGAACCCACTTTGCCGGCCGCCGAATCAGCGGCACGGCCACCGCGGCTCCGTTGCGCGAACCGACGACCATGTCCGCGCTCTCGGCCTCGACGAGCAATTCCTTGATGCGGGCAAT
>JBGTDB010000225.1:0-3372 GCA_041748515.1 Phycisphaerae bacterium | reverse complement strand
CGCGCGAGGCGCCGATGCGCGCACCGCGCATGGCCTTACTGGCGGCAATCTCGCTCGCCGGCGGGGCCGGAGCCATCGCCATCTTGGCTTCCTCCCGGACCACACGATTCAAGTCCTGGTCGTCGCTTTGCCCGACGGCCTGAGCCATCCGTTCAGCCTGAGGGCGCAGCCGCCTCGCCACGCTGCCCGGCTCGGTCACAAGGTACGCAGTGTAGGGCGTGATAATACCGTACTCCGTGGCCAGTTCGACAATGCTGTCCTTTAGCTCCTTGTCTTCGCCGTGGAGGCGAATCTGGTCGAGCAAGAATCCGATTTTCCGCGTGGCCCATAGCCGGGCGACGAAATCGTACTCCTTTTGGACCTTGGGAAACCGGGCTTCTTCGATGAACTTGACCGGCTTGCCGCCCCGGGTTCCCTGCAATTCCACCGCTTGCGATCCGTCGCCCTTGTACCGGCCGGTGACCACAATCTCACTTCCGGCAAACAGATCGCCAAGCGCGGCTGGCATCAGGTCATACACGTCGAGCTTGCCGAAGAGCAGCTTCACGTCCGCAAGGACCGGATCGGCCACCTTGCGATAGAAGCTCGACAGCTTCAATTCGAGGTCTTCGCCGGGAACCACGTACTCGCGGGTGCCGCGATTCTGCTCGGCCAACAGGTCCAGGAAATCGCTGTTCACGTCGTATCCCACGCCGAACGCGAACAGGCGTGTTCGGACGGCATTCTTGGCGGCAATGCTCTTGAGAATCTCCGTAGGATTTGTCACGCCGATCGTCGGCAGACCGTCGGTGAGAAACACCACGTAGAACGGACGGGCGTCGTCCGATTCCGGGGCGGCGGCCAGCACCGACAGAATCGCGTCATGGATGTTCGTCCCGCCGGTCGGTCGCAGACTCTGAACAAGGCTGCGGGCTTCGGTGACGTTCTCCGAGCTTGCCGACACCAGCCCCTCGCGAAACGGCCGCGGCTCATGGGAGAAAGCCACAATGTTGAACCGGTCCTTTTCGTTGAGGTTCGAAAGGCAGAACTCCATCGCCCGCTTGGCCTGATCGAGCTTGCCCCCGGACATGCTTCCCGAAGTGTCGATGACAAAGGCGATGTCCTTGGGCATAACTTTGTCCGGGTCCGTGACCGCGGGCGGAGCGATCCTGGCAAGGAAGAATCCGTCTTCGTCCTCCAGGCGATGGGCCAGAATGGTCAGGCCGAAGTCCTGCCTGGCAAGGCTGTAGAACAGCTCGAAATGCCGGTCGCAAACCTCGTCGGCCGCCTCATAGCTGGCGCTGGCCTTGTAGTCCGAGGTTCTCTGCACGGCCATCGAATGCGTGGGGCTGAACACGCTCTTGATCGGAGTGGCGCTTTCGATGCGAACCACCGCGCTGAACTGTCCGATGGTCGAATTCGTCGATTGCCCGGCGCTCATCAGGTGACGGAATCGCACCAGGCCGTTGTCGCCTTTTAGTAGCTGCGTATACGTCAAGGACACGCGGGCCTCGCCCTTGGGGTCGATCGGGAAAATCCTCGCCCGAAACATCCGCGTCCCCAGGTACTCCAGCAGCGCCGGGTCGCGGGTTTGCGAAACGATGGACTCATACAATCGCCGGGCTTCGTCCACGCCGAGAAGCTCGCCTTCAACCTCCTGTCCGTTAACCGTCATTGTGAACTTCGAAACGGAGGCTTCCCGCTCCAGCGGAAAAATGAACGACCCCTCGACGCGCCGATCGGTCAGGTTCTTGAACGTCTGATCGACCTTGGTCACCGCCGCGCCGTCGGTGATCGATACGTCCAGCGATTGCTTCTCGATCGAGAGCGGCACGTCGCGCCACGACGGCACTGGGCGATCGGGCGGCACGGGTCGCGGAATCGGCGTCGGTGGCCGCACGGGATCGATCACGATGGTCTGGGCTTGAGTTTCGAGGGCAAAAGCGGGCAGGGCCGCGAACATGAGGATGCGAGTCAGCGTGGACATGTCCATTCCTTTCGGTAAGTGGCCGTCATTTGATTCGCCGCCGTCGACCGGCCGTCTCGTTAGACCCACACTCGACAAAAGGGTTCCACAAGGAATCGCCCGTGACCGTGACGTTGCAAAGGCGTCCCGGTCCGAGAAGTTCGCATTCAATGCGCCATCCAATAAACTACGGTGCTTACCAGGACGCACGGTCGTCCGGATTTGCAAGCGCCTCGCCGCAGCCGAGAAGTGGCGGCACCGGGCGAGGCGGTTTGCATAGCAGAATGCCGGAAGGAGATGGGCCGACTTGAGGACGATTTTCGGGCTCGAGAACGTTGAGGGTATCGAGCGGTCCGTGCTGACCGTCGGTAACTTCGACGGCGTTCACCTGGCCCATCGGGCCTTGATCAAACGCGCCCGATCGCTCGCCGAACAGAACCGCGACTGCGATGGAGCGGCGGCAGACGGGCGGCCACCGGTTGTCGTACTGACCTTTGAGCCGCATCCGCTCACCGTGGTCGCCCCCGGGCGTGCCCCGTCTCGATTGACCTTGCCCGAGGAGAAGCTACGTCTGCTGGCCGAGGCCGGCGCGGATGTCACGGTCGTGGCGCAGAGCGAGCCGAGCCTGTTGGGCATGGAGGCCGAGCAGTTCGTTCGCGACGTGCTCGTCACCCGATTTCACCCGGCCCACGTGGTCGAGGGGCCGTCGTTCGGCTTTGGCCGGGGGCGAAAGGGGAATCCCGAATTGCTTCAGCGAATTCTCGCGGAACACGATTGCCGGGTTCACGTCGTGGATCCGGTCAAGGTACAGATCGGCCTCGCCGAAACGCTTATGGTCTCAAGCTCGCTGATTCGCCAGTTGCTTGGCGCGGGCCGCGTGCGCGAGGCGGCCCAATGCCTTGGTAGACCCTTTGCCCTGGTCGGCGATGTGATTCACGGTCACGGCCGCGGCCGGCCGCTGGGATTCCCGACGGCCAACCTCAGCACCCGCGACCAGCTCATACCCGCCGAGGGCGTCTACGCCGGCCGCGCCGTTTGGAAATTCGAACCTCCCCCCGCGACCGAAAGAGGTCCACTTCCCCCTTTGCCAACGTGCAATCCACCTCCCCCCTTGCCAAGGGAGGATACAGGGGGGTCGAGCCGTGCGAACCATTTGCGGACCGATCGTGGCGCCGTCTTGAAGATCCGTCCGGCCGCGATCAGCATCGGCAAGACCCCGACGTTCGGCGGAGACGAGCTGAGCGTCGAGGCGTTCGTCCTCGATTGGGACGGCGACTTGTACGGGTCGAGCCTTCGACTCGAGTTCGAGCGGTTCCTTCGGCCGCAGCTTCGGTTCGACTCACCCGCCGCCCTGGCCGAACAGGTCCATCGAGACGTCGCCGCTGTCCGGGCCAACGCCGCCGAATCGGCCATTCAGAGCCCCGGCA